>CANSES010000023.1 GCA_947645965.1 uncultured Enterorhabdus sp.
CGAAGAAGTGGTCGAGCTTGGCCATGCGCTCGGGCGTGAGCGCCTTCACCTTGCCCGAGTCGATGATGCGCGTGCCGAAGAACCGCGCGATCCAGTAGTTGGAGGTGTTGCCCAAGATGGCCGCCACCCAGAACACGACGAGCGTCGCCCACAGGTTGAGCCCGCCGCCGTCAGCCGAGAACACGCCCGCCGCGAACAGCAGCGAGTCGCCCGGCAGAAACGGGAAGAACACGAGCCCCGTCTCGATGAACACGATGAGGAACAGCGGCGTGTACACCCACACCGGCCCCAACGCGATGATCCAGGCGGCGATGAACCCGCGCGGGTCTTTCAGCAGGTTGACGAAGAACTCGATGATTCCCATGGAGGCGCCTTTCATAGAAAAGTGCCCCGAATAGGCATGGGCGCTCGTCAGCGGTCCCTTATGGCTGCTTCCTTCCGGACCTGACCAGGTTCGGAACATGGCGCCGCCCATACCCATTCGAGGCACTCGAACTTGTAACGTCCAAGTATAGGGGAACCCGCCGCGCTGCGCACCTGCGCCGCCGGGCACGAACCAAAAGTCCACAGCCTGCGTCGCCACGAGGCCGCCCACGCGGCGTCCGGCAAGGGGCGGACGCTGAGTCGTCCGCCCCGCAACTACACGCGCCGAGAACACTCGTGCAGTCTTTTCACGCAAAGTGGCCAAAAAAGACGAGTTGACGACAGAAATCGGGAGATCCCCACGCCCGGGAGGCCCTCGGGCGCCGCATGAAACGCTCCCGGCCAACAGCGACCTGGGGTTTTGCCCGTCCACCGGCCAGGGGTGCCAGGAATGCCGTCGTCAAGTCGTCTTTTTTGGCCACTTTGCGGCTGCGGAGAGCACGCGCCGCCCTCGGAAGCAACGCGACCCAGAATCAAACGGCGGCGCAGCCGAGGGGGTCGTGGTAGACCACGGCCGAGTCCGGGCGCGCCTGACACACGAGAGTAAGGCCGAACTCGCGAGCCAACCGGACGGTCTCGTCGGTGGGAACCGCCTTGGTGGCCAGCAGCGGAATGCCAGCGCGAATGGCCTTCATCACCATGTCCACCGGCAAACGACCGCTCGAGAACACGAGAGCCTGCCGCAGGTCGATCTCCTGGCGCAGGGCCGCGCCCACCACTTTGTCAAAGGCGTTGTGACGTCCGAGATCCTCCCGGCAGACCAGAAGATCGCCGCCCACCATGAGATAGCAGCTGTGGGTGCCGGTGGTGGCCCGGTGCAGGGGGGAATCATCCGCGAACACCCGAGCCGCGCCGAACACCCAGGACGGATTCCACTCGATGGGCTCCACCGGCCGCGGCGGGGCGTCGGTGGTGAAGTAGCGGTTGTAGACCCGGTTGCCCGTGCAGCATGAGGGCACCGTCTCCACGCCGCGTCGCGAGAAGTCGCCGCGACAGCAGCCGAGGGTCACCCGTGCGCGAGTGCCCTGCTCGCACAGGTACACCTCATCCACCTCGTCGATGCCGGCGATGATGCCCTCGGTATAGAGCCGCCCGATGACGAGGTCGGTTAGGTGCGCGGGGGTGCAGACGAGTCGCAGGGTGGGCACCGTGTTGACCGCCACGTCCAGGGCGTGCTCCACCAGCACGACCCTCTCCGCCGCCGTTGCCCGACCGTCAGGGCGCAGCAGCGCAGCCGAGCTCTCTGCTACCACCTCGCCCCCTCGGTAGCGATCGATCACCCTCATGGCCTTGCTCCTCCCCTGCCGCCCACGAGGGGCGGCGCCTCAATCCCCGCAGCAGCCGATCCTGCCCGCCGGACCCGCAAGAAAAGCACCGCGACGCCCGCAGGGCTCGTACGTCACTTGCCAAGCGCGCTCGCCCAGACAGGCGCCGCACCGCCCGCAGCACCCGCCGGCGCCGCGTCCCATCCGTCGCGCTAGTCGCGCTTGCGGTAGGCGAACCAGTAGGCCATGCCCACCACCAGGCCGCCGACGATATTGCCGAGCGTCGCCAGCACCAGGTTGTAGGCGATGCCGCCCAAGGTGATGGCCCCAGCGGCCCCCACGCCACCCAGGGTGTTGAGCACCAGCCCCATGGGCAGGAAGAACATATTCGCCACGCAGTGCTCGAAACCGCAGGCCACGAAGGCGGAAATGGGCAGCAGCAGCCCGATGACCTTGTCGGCCACCGACTTGCCGCCAAAGCCAATCCACACAGCCAGGCACACGAGCACGTTGCACAGGATGGCCTTGAAGAACAGCGCGACCGGATCGAGCGCCACCTTCCCCGCCGCCACCGACACGAAGGTCTCGCCCACGGCACCGCCGTTCATCCCCTGGAGATTGCTCAGGTAGATGACGGCCATAGCCAGCAGCGAGCCGACCAGATTGCCCACCCACACAACACCCCAGTTGCGAAAGACGCCCGACCACGGGATGCGGCCAGAGGCCTTGGCGCACAGCATGAGCACGTTACCCGTGAACAGCTCGGCGCCACAGCAGAGCACCAGGGTGAGACCGAGGCAAAAGCAGACGCCTCCCACCAGGCGCTGGACGGCAAAGGGAATGGTGGGATCGCCCAGGAAGGTGCAGAAGAGCATACCGCCGAAGCCGATGAAGGCGCCGGCCAGCATAGCTGCCACGAAGCAACGCGCCGGAGGCATCGATGCCTTGGTGACGCCGACGGCCTCGGCCTTGGCCTCAATGGCTGCCGGGGCCAGGGCCTCCGGGCTCACGGTGATCAGATCCTCTTTCTCGATTGGCATTGGTTATCTCTCCTCTCCATTTGATTACAGGCTCATCAGGGGATAGCAGCCGAAGTCTGCTCCGGCGGCTATGACGGCATGGAGCTCATCGACAGCGGCCAGCACCGGCTCGCTCACCGGGTCGAAGAACGCGGTGCCCGCCGGCTGAATGCCGAGGAACGTCACCTCGTCGCTCATCTCCTCCAACTGCCCCAGAAGGTAGGTGATGGGCAGCGTGTGGGTGGTGATGAGCGACTGGACGGCAACGTCTTGGGCGCTGAGGCGACGGACGGCACCGGGCTCGAGGCCCATGGCCGCCGCATCTACCAGAAGCAGGCGCCGAGGCGCCAGGCGACGCAGATAGCCCAGGTCGTTCTCGGGGGTCTGGCCCCCGTCCACCGCTATCCAGCCATCCACCGGCTCCTCCTCAAGCCGGCGGGCCAGCAGCGGGCCGGCAGCGTCATCGCCCCGCAAAACGCTGCCCACGCAGAACGCGACGCAACGGCCACGACCCCCCTCCTCGGCAGCCGCCAGGATGGCCGCGGCGCTCGAGCTCGGTGGCGAGGGCTCCCACCCCGGGGCGCTCACGAGACCCTCCGACCCATGGCGTAGACTTGGGGCTCGCACTGCACCTCGTCGAGCAGGCGCAGGAACTCATCGAGCCACGCTGGCGCATCGAGCGCCGTCACCGCGCGCGTCGACCCCTCGGCGCCCCCAGCGCCCACCGCGGCCTCGACCCCCGCGCCGCCCGCAGTCGCGAGCGCCGCGAGCACGGCCGGCTTCAACAAGCCCACGTGCTCCTTCTTCAGCTCAATCTCGCCGAATCGCTTGATGCCTGCCAACTTATCGCGGGCCTCTCCGGGCTCTAAAGCCTCGAGAACGGCGTCGAACACCTCACACGAGGAGGCCAGCCGCGGCTCCAAGCAGTCGATGACGCCCGTGTGGTGCCCGATGGCCAGGGTGTAGTACAGCACCGAGCGCGCCTCCTCGGGAATAGAGCGCTCATCATCGACGAACTTACGCCCCAGCCGGTAGAACACCACGTCTCGGGCCGTTCGCCTGTCAGTGGCGTGGGCCGCCGTCGGACGGACGGCCGCCGAGGCGCTCATGGCAGCGTCCCCGCTCTCCCCCGCCGTCATTCCTGCACGACCTTACTGAGAAGCAGGGCCTTCAGATCCATGTAAACCGCCTTCTTGCGCAGGTCGGCCTCGCCCTCGATCAGCCGGTCGGCCGCCGCCAGGGCGTCGGAGCGATCCTTCATGAGGGCCATCATGAACTCGTCCACGATCTGCTTGCCGTAGTAGTAGCCGCTCATGAGCCGCGCCTCGCGCTCGAAGGCGGTGCGCACCTTGTAGGGTATGAGCGGGAAGGCTACCGGCGCCTGCTCGCCTGCGGGCGCTACGTGATGGCTCGCGTGAAGCTTCTGGTCGAGCAGACCCAGGGTCACGGCGAAGCCGTAGATGGTAGCCGGCGGCGACGGCGGGCAGCCGGGCACGTACACGTCCACCGGCAGAATGGGGTCGGTACCGCCCCACACGCAGTAGTTGTCATGGAAGATGCCGCCGGTGCACCCACAGGCCCCGTACGACATGACGATCTTCGGATCAGGAGCGGCATGGTAGGCCCGCAGCGCCGGCTCGCGCATCGCGCGGGTCATGGCCCCGGTGTAGAGCAGCACATCAGCGTGGCGAGGCGACGGCACTACCTTGATGCCGAAGCGCTCAGCGTCGAACACTGCGGTGATAGTGGAGAAAATCTCGATCTCGCAGCCGTTGCAGCCGCCGCAGTCCACGCGGTAGACGTAGACCGAGCGCTTGATGGACTCGAGGAGCCTCTTCTTGGCCTCGGCCACCGAGGCGTCCAGCTGGACGGGGTCGGGCTGCCACTGCAGCCGAGCCGGGAAGTCGTTCTCGATCATCGGGCTCCTCCTTCCTCCGAGGCCACGCGGGCCTGGCGCTGAAACGCGAGGGCGTCGTCGCGTCGGCGGCAGGCCAGGCACAGCGACACCGCATCGGCGTCGGCTGCGGCCGGGCCGCCCACCGACTCGAGCACCCGCCGCGCATAGTCGACCTCCTTGGCCGCGGCGTAGGGCTTCCCGCAGCAGCTGCAGCGGGCTACCGGGTAGGCGCAGGACTCGCGCAGATCGGCCTTGTCACGCACGGCCAGCTCGAACTCGGTGGTCAGCACGATGGCGTAGAGGGGGCACACCTCCTGGCAGCGGCCGCAGAAGATGCAGCGGCCGTAGCTGATGTCCCAGGTGATGTACTCCTGCTCATCATCGAGGTCCATGGTGATGGCGTTGGCCGGGCACGCGATGGCACAGGCGCCGCAGGCGATGCACAGCCGCTCCTTGTGCTCGGGCTTGCCGCGGAACCCCGCCGGCATCTCAAGCGGCTGGAAGGGGTAGCCGATGGTGGCGTCCCCTGCCTTCCGTATCTCCTTGAACAGCTCGAACATGGCCTAGGCCCCCTTTCCCGCCAGCGGGGAGTGGGTGCGGCGCCAGCAGTACGACTCAAGCTGCTGCTTGGTGAGCACCGTCTCCGTCTTCTTCTTCACGTCCACCACGGTCACGCGGTCGGTGCACGAGTAGCACGGGTCCATCGACCCCACGATGATGGCGGCATCGGCCACGGTGTTCCCGCGGAACATGTAGCGCAGGATGGGCCAGTTGGAGTAGGTGGCCGCCTTGGCCCGCCAGCGGTAGCACTTCTGGTTGTCGCCCACCTGGGCCCAGTGCATGTCCTCGCCGCGCGGGGCCTCCGTGTAGCCGAGGGCGTACTTGTGCGGCGTGTAGCGCCAGCCCGTGGCCTGGATGGGACCGCTGGGGGCACCGTCGAGCAGCTGCTCGATCATGGTGAGCGAGTCCATGAACTCCTCCACGCGCACGAGGGTGCGGCTCTGCACGTCACAGCCGTCGTGGCTGCGGGCCTTGAGGCCCGTGAGGTACCGGTAGCCGTCGAAGGGGTGGTCGAAGCGCACGTCACGGGCAAAGCCGCTACCGCGCACGCACGGCCCCACGGGGCTGTAGTCGCGGGCGATAGCCGGATCAAGCCGTCCAACGCCGGCCGTGCGCGACTCGAAGTTCGCCGTGGACATGAGCATGTCCACGAGCGCCTCCACATCCGAGCGGAGCTCCCGCACAAAGGCGATGGTGGCGAGCTTCTGCTCATCGAGGATGTCACGACGCACGCCGCCGATGAGATTGAGCCCGTAGGTCTTGCGGGCGCCGGTCAACAGCACCGCTAGGTCCATGGCCTTCTCGCGCACGCGGAAGAAGTGCTGGAAGCCGGTGTCGAAGCCGCAGTAGTGGCACACGAGCCCGAGGTTGAGCAGGTGGGAGTGAAGGCGCTCCACCTCCAGCAGGATGGTGCGGATGTACTGGGCGCGCACGGGCACCTCGATGCCCTGGGCGTTCTCCACCGCCTCGGCATAGGCCACCGAGTGAGCGTTGCCGCAGATGCCGCAGATGCGATCGGCCAGGAAGGTGACCGCATCGTAGTTCAGGCGGCTCTCGGCCACCTTCTCCATGCCCCGGTGCACGTAGAACAGCCGGTAGTCGGCATCGACGATCTCCTCGCCCTCAACGAATAGGCGGAAATGCCCTGGCTCGTCGGAGGTAATGTGGAGCGGACCCATGGGGACCCCCGTGACCTCCTCGGCCTGCCCCTCATAGAGAAACTCGTAGTTCTCCACGTCAGTGACGGGCTCCGGGCGTCGCCGGTAGTCCATGGAATCCTTGCGCAGGGGGAACAACCCGCTCGGCCAGTCGTCAGGCAGAACGAGGCGCCGCTCGTCAGGCAGGCCCTGGGCCCGCAGGCCGAACAAGTCGTAGGCCTCACGCTCGCTCCACACGCAGGCGGGCACGCGCGGGGTAACCGAGGGGTATTCCATGGAGTGGGGGTCTATCTCGGTGCGGACGGTGACGAAGCCCGGATCGGCCTCTTCCATCGACAGCAGGTAGTACAGGGCATAGCGGCCGTTGAGGGGGCGCTCGTCATTGGCAACCATATTGGGCAGCCAGCCGCCGCGACCATAGTAGAGAAACTCCACCACATCGGGCAGCATGTCCTTGGGAACCGTGATGGTCACCTGGTCGGACGCCTGCCACGCGGCATCCAGCACGGCACCGGGGAAGGCGTCCCTCACCGCCTGCACGTGGGTCTCGCCCGGGCGCAGGGCCGCGTTCTTCTTAGTCATCACAGAAGTACCTCCTCGGGCTTCGCGGGATCATCGGCCAGCGCTGCGAGGGCGTCGTCAAACAGGCTGGCGCCTTCGTAGGCAGACTCGCAGTTCATCACGATGGCAGTAGCGTCCTCGATGCTGCTCGCCAGCGGGCCAGGCAGCGCCACGCCGAGCATGACCACGAGCGCCAGCAGCACCGCTTCGGGCACGAGCGCAAGCGCGCCCACATCTCCGCGGGAGACGCCCTCGGGAACCCGGCCCAGGCACGAGCCGGCTATCATGCGCACGAGCGCCATGATGACCACGACGAGCGCCGCCAGCACGAGCACCACGGCCCACCAGCAGTCCGCCGCCACGCCGGCCAGGATCATGGCCATCTCGCTCACGAACAGGGCGAAGGGCGGAAACCCCGCCAACGCCAGACAGCCAGCCACGAACAGCACGCCCGTGACCGGAGCCGCCTTGAGCAGGCCGCCGATGCGTCCCAGGTCACGCGTGTGGTACTTCATCATGACATTGCCGGCCAGGCAGAACATAAGCGCCTTGGTGAGGCCGTGGGCCACGCAATGCACAAGCGCGGCGATGATGCCGAGCGGGCCGCCAAGGCCCAGGCACACCGCGATGAGCCCGACGTTCTCGCACGAGCTGTAGGCCAGCTTGCGCTTGAGGTCGCCCTGACGGTACACCTCGAAGGCGGCGTAGGCCACCGACAGCACGCCGAGGATCATCATCACCATCTGGGGAAAGTCCGGCCCCACATTGGCTGCCGTCAGGATATAGAAGCGCAGCACAATGAGGATGGCGCACTTGAGCAGCACGCCCGAAAGCAGCGCCGAGACGGGGCTCGGGGCCTCGGAGTGAGCGTCGGGCAACCAGGTGTGCATGGGGAACAGGCCCGCCTTGGTGCCAAAGCCGATGGCCGCGAACACGAAGGCGATCATCATGAGCGAAGGATCGAGCAGAGACGCGTTGGGCAGGATGGCCGTCCAGAACACGGCCTGATGAGCATCGGCCATGACGTCGGCGGCGTTGGCGTAGACGAGCAACGTGCCGAACAGACCGAAGGCCACGCCCGCCGTACACACGATGACGTACTTCCAAGCCGCCTCCAGGGCCAGCTTGGTGCGATAGACCCCCACGAGGAACACCGTGGAGAGGGTGGTAGCCTCCACCGACACCCACATCATGATGATGTTGTTCGACGTAACAGCCAAGATCATCGAAAACACGAAGAGGCTGAAGAAGGCGTAGTACTGCTTCACCTGAGAGGGCCCGAGCCTGCCGTCGGCCACGTCGTGGGCCACGTAGGGCAGCGAGTAGACGCCGGTGCACGGAGCGATAACGGCGATGAGCCCGAGGAACAGGGCCGACAGGCCGTCGAGGTGAAACCATCCCCCCAAGGCGAACACGTCCGCCCCGAAAAAGACAGACGCCACCAGGGCAAGGCCCGCCACGGCGACCCCGGCCAGGGAGACCAGGTGGATGGCCGCGTAGATGCCCTGCGGAACGCTGCGGGACGGCAGCACCGCGATGAGAAGCGCCGCCGCCAGGGGGCATCCCAGCATGATGATGAGCAATGTTGAGTAGTCCATGGCTTATCCCTTCAGCTCGCAGAGGTCATCGGCGTCAAGGGTGTGGGCGTAGCGCGCCATGCGAACCACGAGCACCGCCAGGATGATCACCGCGAAGATGGCGTCGGTGGCCACCCCGATCTCCACCAGCTCGGGAGCCTCAGGCGCCAGAAGCGCCAGGGAGACGTGCGAGCCGTTCTCCATCAGGCAGTACCCGAAGATCTGCTTGAAGATGGAGCGCTGGGTGACGATGCAGGTGAGCCCGATGAAGAAATGCGCCAGCGACACGGCCAAGGTGGGCTTGACCTCAGCAGCCGTGGGCAGGTCGATGCCCGACACGGCCACGAAGCAGACGAACACCTCCACAGCCACCAGCGCCACCGACTTCATGGGGTTGAGCTTGGGCGGCAGGTCGGCCTGGGCGTCGTCGCCGATCTTCTTGAGGGCATACAGGAGGATGGCGGGCACGAGCACCACCTTAGTCGCGAAGGCCGTGGCCGACCAGGTGAACAGCTCCCCCGACCCCGTGGCAAAACCAAGGGACGCGAGCACGCCCACGAGCACGAGGGACTGAAGGGAGTAGAGCCAGGCCGCGGTGCGCCCCGCGCGGGCGAGCACCACCATCATCGACGTGATGATGAGGCAGGCCCCGAGGACGTTGACGAGCGGGTAACCGAACATGACATCACCACCTTAGATTCCGATGACGAGGAACACGAGAGACAGCGACGCTATCCCCACGACGAACCAGGTGTAGCGGCCGAGCAGCTTGTAGCGCACGCGCATGACCGAGTTCTCGATGACCGCCGCCACCAACAGCACGGCAGCCAGCTTGACCAGGTAGGTCACCAGGCCCAGCAGAAGATCGGCCGGAGCGAGCGAGGCAGCGGCGCCGAAGGGCAGGAAGATGGCCACGAACAGGCTGGCCACCACGAGCTGCTTCACGGACACGCCCAGCTTCAGCATGGCCAGAGACGGCCCCGAGTAGGCCGCCAGCGGCCCTTCCTGGATCTCCTGCTCGGCCTCGGCCAGGTCGAAGGGCAGCTTGCCCATCTCGATGTAGCAGGCCATGGCGCACGCCACGCCAGCCACCACCACGGCCACCGCCGGGTATGCGCTCAGGGTTCCCACGGCTTCCGCCATGACGCCCACATTTGTCGAGCCCACCGCCAGCGCCATCACGAACAGCACGAGCATGAGAGAGGGCTCCACCAGCACGCCGACGAGCAGCTCGCGAATGCCGCCGATGGAGGGGTAGGCGGCGCCGGAGTCGATGGACGCCAGGCTGAACAGGAAGCGCGGCAGCGCCATGAGGTAGAGGATGGTGATGATGTCTCCGAGCAGCGGAACGGGGCAGGCCTGCATGATGAGGGGCAGCCCCGCGGCAAGGAGGGCCATAGTGCCCAGGTACACAGCCGGCATGGCGCGAGACACAAGTCCGCTCGGCCCCTCGCGCACCTCGCAGCGGTGCCAGAGCTTAGCCAGGTCGTAGTAGTCTTGCAGGACGCTCGCGCCCGTCCGGGAGTGCATCCGCGCGCGAATCTTGCGGGCGATACCCGACACGAGAGGCGCGAGGGCTACGAGGAGGACGGCCTGGAGCACAGCGATGATGACAGTCATGGCGTCCCCCTATCGAACCAGGATGATGAGCGCGAGGAAGAACACGAGCGCTCCGACGATATAGACGATGTAGGTGCGGAAGTCCCCGCTCTCCAGCCGGCTGAACCAGCGGCCGACCGACGCGACGGCCGAGAGCACCGAGGTCGACAGCGCCGAAGGCGCCTCCTCGGCCGGGGCTATGCCATGGCGCAGATCGCGCTCGTAGCGCGAGGAGCCCTCGGCGCCAGCGCCAGCCGCGGCCGGCGCGGCAGACACGGGGGCATCCTCAGGCGAGCTGAGAGCGCGCTCCAAGAGGCGCGCCACCGCCTGACCCGCGCGGTTGACCGCATGTCGAATGCCGTAGAGCGGCCCCATGAAGGCGCGCACGTTGGCACCCACCGTAGAGGCGAGCACCTCCATCGACAGATCGGGCTCGTAGCCGCACTGCCAAGGCGCCGGGTCCTCCTTGAAGCCGGCGCGGCGGTTGGCCGCGTTGCGCACGAGGGCGCACGCGCCAATGACCACGGCCATGAGCACCGCCAGGATGAGGGGCGACACCACCGATGCGGTGCCGAGGGACACAAGCTCGAGCCCCGCGGTCGCCGGCAGCTCCGGCGCCAGGGTAAGGGACGCGCCAATGGCGTTCACCACCGGGGTCACGGCAACAGCCCCCAGGCCCAGCGCCACGCAGGCAATGGTGAGCAGCACCATGGCGGCGGTCATGGGAGCCGGCGACTCATGGGCGTCGGCCGCCGCCTGGGAGCGGGGCGCAGCGAGGAACGTAACACCGAAGGCCTTCACGAAGCAGGTCACCGCCAGCGCGCCGGTGATGGCCAAGGCCACCACGGCGAAGGCGAAGACGATGCGCAGGAACAGGTCGCCCTCCATGGCCGCCCCGATGAGCCCCTGGTAGGTGAACCACTCGGACACGAAGCCGTTGAGCGGCGGAATGGCCGAGATGGCAAGCGAGCCTACCAGGAAGCACGCAGCCGTCCACGGCATGAGCCGCGCCAGGCCGCCGAGCACCTCCATGTTGCGAGTGCCGGTGGCGTGCAGCACGCTACCAGCGCCAAGGAACAGCAGGCCTTTGAACATAGCGTGGTTGACCAGGTGGTAAAGCCCGGCCAACAGTCCGATGCCCGCCACCCAGGGAAGCCCCGCGGCCCAACCGTAGATGCCGGTGCCCACGCCGAGCAGGATGATGCCGATGTTCTCCACCGAGTGGTAAGCCAGCAGGCTCTTCAGGTCATGCTCGCCCAAGGCGTACACCACGCCAAGCACCGACGACGCCGCGCCGATGACGATGACGAGCACGCCCCAGCCCACCTGGCCGCCCGTGGCGCCCAGCAGGTCGAAGCACACCTTGAGCATGCCGAAGATCCCGATCTTGATCATGCCGCCCGACATGAGGGCTGACACGTTCGACGGTGCCGCGGGATGGGCCTGGGGCAGCCAGGAGTGGAACGGCACCATGCCCGCCTTGGCCCCGAACCCGAAGAAGGCGAGCACGAAGGCGATGGTGGCAGTAGCCGGCGCGAAGGCGCAGGTGCGGTAGTCCATGAACTCAAGCGAGCCGGCAGACACGGCCATGGTGAAGAACGACAGCGCGATCATCAGGAACCCGATGTGGGCCATCACCAGATAAAGGAAGCCGCCGCGTAGTGACTTCTCCGTCTGGTCGATGATGACGAGCACGTAGGATGTGAGCGACATCAGCTCGAAGAACACGAGGAACCAAAACGCATTGTCTACCAGGATGACAAGGTCCATGGAAGCGATGAACAGGTTCATGAAGAACCCGATGACGCCAATGCCCTTGTCGTAGTACTCGTCAAAGTAGGACAGGCCGTAGAGCCATGCGGCGAAGGCCAGCACGGCGATGACGGCCACCAGCAGTCCCGCGAGCGGATTCAGCAGGAGCGTGAAGTCGGTGAAGGGCATAGGGCCCGGCAGGCTCACGTACACGGCGGGCCCGAACAGCGCCATGATGCCGCCAGCGGCGCCGGCCACGGCTGCGGCCATGCCACCGACGCAGGCCACCGTCTTCGACGCCGCCCGCGCCTTCCCCAGGATGAGGGAGGCCACGGCGGTCACGCAGGAGAGCCCCAGCGAGAGCACGATAAGTTCAAGCATTTAGGGCCTCCTCAGGTTCGTCGAGCGGTTCATCATGATCTGGTTCGCGGTAGCCGCGGCCCTCATCTTCTCCTTGCGGATGCCGGTGAGGGCGGTGACGTCGCGCACGTAAAGCGCGTTGGTGGGGCAGGCGCGCACGCAGTGCGGGCCGCCCTCGGGGTCGTAGGTGGAGCACAGGTCGCACTTGACGGCGCACGTGTACACGCCGATGCTCCACGCAAGAAGGGGCGAGACGCCCCTCGGCTGGGTAGGCGTGGGAAACGACAAGCCGGCGACGCCTGCCGTGGACGTGCCTGAGGGGTGGATGGCCCCGAAGGGGCACACCACCGCGCAGAGCTTGCAGCCTATGCAGGTCTGCTCGTCCACGACGATGGCCACGTCGGTGCGCGTGATGGCATCAACGGGGCATACGGCGAGGCAGGGCGCCCCCTCGCACTGATGGCAGGTGACCGCAGCGGTCACCTGCGGGGTGAACGTCAGCGCGAGGCGGGGCTCCGCCTGCAGCCCGGCCTTTCGGTGGCCTTCGCTGCAGGCGGCTTGGCACGTTCCGCACCCGATGCACCTATCCGGCTCGATGGCGATGAAGGTGTTCATTGGCAATCCCATCAATGATGTAGTCGGTTGGCGGATACCCCTTACTCGGCGCCCTCGCAGGTAGGCTCGACGTGCTGGGCGGCAGCCGTCTCGGCCAGATCCTCCTTGAGCTGGCTGTAGAGCTCCTGCAGGTGGCGCTCCGCCCACTTCTGGTCGGGCAGGGCCTCTACCTGGCAGGCGGAGAACTTGTCCTCCGGCGTGCGGGAGCGATCGTCCACGTGATGCAGGGTGAGGTTGTTGCACTTGCCAATCCACCACTGGTAGGTCATGTAGACCGTGCCCGCGTTCACGCGCTCGTCGATTACCGCGCGGCTCATGGTCTCACCGCGACGCGACCAGGCCCGCACGAGCTCGCCGTCACGGATGCCTCGCTCCTTGGCGTCATCGGGGTGGATGCGCAGCTCACCCGGCTCGTCGGCCAGCAGGGCCAGCACCTTGCAGTTGCCCGTCATCGAGCGACAGGAGTAGTGGCCCACCTCGCGCACCGTGCACAGGATGAGCGGGAACTCCTCGTCGGGCATCTCAGTGGGATCGCGGTAGTCGTGGGCCACCAGGTGCGCCTTGCCCTCCGGCGTGGTGAACTTCCCGCCGAGGAACAGATCCGGCGTGCCGGGGTGGTCGAGCGTGGGAATGGGCCACTGGGCGTGCCCCGTACCCGCCATCTTCTCGTAGGTGGCGCCGTAGGCAGCCGGCCACAGGGCACGGCACTCCTCGTCCCAGATCTGCTGGGCGTTCTCCCAGTGCATGTCGTAGCCCATGCGCTCAGCGAGCTCGCTGAATATCTGCCAGTCGTGCTTGCACTCGCCCTTCGGCGGCACCGCCTGGCTGAAGTACTGGAAGGTGCGGTCGCAGGCCGTGAAGACGCCCTCATGCTCGCCCCAGCTCGTGGCCGGCAGCACCACGTCGGCCATGGCCGCGGTCTGGGTCATAAAGATGTCCTGGCACACGAACAAGTCGAGCTTCTCAAGCATCTTGGTAAGATGCGGCACATCCGGCTCGGTTTGGACGGGATCCTCGCCGAAGTTATAGAAGGCGCGGATCTTGCCCTCTTCGATGAGCCTCGGCAGATCGGAAACCTTGTAGCCCACATGATCCGACAGCGCCTCCACCGGCACGTTCCAGTGGTCGGCGAACTTCTGGCGGATATCCGGGTCGGTGACCTTCTGATAGCCGGGGAAGTAGTTGGGCAGCGCCCCCATGTCGCAGGCACCTTGGACGTTGTTCTGGCCGCGTACCGGCGCCACGCCCGAATTGGGCTTGCCTATCTGGCCGCTGACGCAGGCGATGGCGGCGCAGGCGTGCACGGCTTCCACGTTCTGGAGGTGCTGGCAGACGCCCATGCCCCAGCACAGGATGGAGGACGGCTCGGCGGTAGCGTACATGCGGGCAGCCTCGCGGAGCAGCTGCGGGTCGACGCCCGTGATCTCCTGAGTGTTTTCCGGCGTGTACTCCTTGATGGTGTCCCACCACTCGTCGAAGCCGAGGGTGTGCTCCTTGACGAATTCCTCGTCCACCAAGCCTTCGGTAACGATGACGTTGGCAAACGCGTTCAGGAAGGCGATGTTGCTGCCGTTCTTAAGCGGCAGGTAGATGTCGGCGATGCGCGCTGTCTCGATGACGCGCGGGTCGGCGACGATGATCTTCGCGCCCTTCTCCTTCGCCTTGACGATGCGACGGGAGACGATGGGGTGCGAGGCGCTCGGGTTGTACCCGAACAGGAACAAGCAGCCTGCGTCCTCCATGCCGGGGACGCCGCAGCTCATGGAACCAGCTCCGAGGGTGTCAATCAGACCGACGACAGTGGGGCCGTGTCAAGTTCGGGCGCAGTTGTCTATGTTGTTCGTACCGAGACAGGCGCGCGTGAAACGCTGCATGGCCAGGTTCGACTCGTTGCCGGTGCCGCGGGAAGACCCCGTGGTCATGATGGCGTCGGGGCCGTACTTCTCCTTGATCTCCATCAGCTTGGAAGCCGTGAAGTCCAGGGCTTCGTCCCAGGTGACGCGCTCGAGCTTCCCGCCCTTCTCGCGACGCAGCATCGGATGGTACAGGCGCGGCGTGAGGATCTTCGTGTCGTTCACGAAATCATAGCCGCACATGCCTTTCAGGCACAGCTCGCCTTGGTTGGTCAGGCCATCCAGGCCCTCCGAGCCGACGATCTGGTCGTTCTCTACCAGCAGGTTCAGCTTGCAGCCTGCCCCGCAGTACGGGCAGACGGCCATGTGCTTCTCCATCAGGCTCTCCTCTCTTTCCTCGGTTATCGTCCTAGTTCAACGGCACGCTCGAGAAGCTCGCGTGCGCCTCGGCGGCCGCCCGGCGCTTCTCACGCTGGCGGCGTTCAAGCTCCTCCTCATCCACAAGCAGCAGACCACCGGTGGGGCAGGCAGCCACGCAGGCAGGGCCGCCCTCGCGGTCGACGCACAGGTCGCACTTGATGATGGCGGCTCGGGGGGTGGTGGCCAGGCGCAGCCCGCCAAGCAGGGCCGAGCCCTCCTCGGTCACTATCTCCACCGCCCCGTAGGGACATGCCAGCACGCAGCTGCGACAGCCGATGCATCGCTCTTGGCGGATGGCCACGCGCCCCTCGTCCTGATACAAGGCGCCCTGGGGGCATGCCGCGGCACAGGGGGCATCGGCGCAGTGGTGGCACACGATAGGCGCCGACACCGACAGCGTGGTGATCAAGTTGAGCCGCGGACGCGGCACGTCCCCGGGGACGCTGTGCTTCAGCACGCAGCCAGCCATGCAGGTCTGGCAGCCGATGCACAGGCCCGGGTCGGCGACGACGAACTTTGAGCCCATGATCCCTCCTTTTCGTAGATTGCGCTTCCTATCTCACGACCAGCACGGCCGATGGCGCCAAGACAGCGACAAGCCAGGAGGGCATGGCTTCGCCCTCGCGCGGATCGTCACGTTGGTGGGTTGAGTTGTAGGATTCCTCGACGGGACAGGGACGGCGAGGCGCCTTGCAGGGGTTGGCGGAGCGTCTCGTCGTGGACGTTATAACCCCGGCCGAAAAGGTTGGCAAGTACCCTCTTTTCGCCGCCCGCGCTGCAGGGGACAGCTCGGCTGCGCGGGATGATTCATAAGGCGTGTTACAATCGTACTACATTGATTTAGATTGACCTGGGTATTCAGTGACGACAATGGGGCATTCCGCTGGGTTTTCGCCACAAGAGAGCCTTCCCGGCGCTCCGGGAATTTTTTTGGGAGGGGGACGCCATGCCGAAGCAGGCGACTCTGCAGGTGAGGATGGACGAGGAGACGAAGGCGCGAGCAGAGAAGCTGTTCGCGGCCCTGGGGCTCACGCTATCCGAGGCCGTCCGGCTGTTCATGGCCCAGAGCGTGAACGAGCGGCGACTCCCCTTCACGCCCCGGCTCAACGGGGGCGAGGGCGGCGACGGCGCCTTTGGCAAGCTACGCCCCTACGGCAAGCCGAACCTCGACGGCGAGGCGCGAGCCGTTTGGCTCCGCGAGCAGGGAGAGCGGGCCGAACGCCGGCAGCGGCGCGTCACGCGCGCGGAAAGCGATGAGACCACCATCGTGGACGAGACGATGCTGCTGCACTACCTGCTCGATGATGAGCCCCGGGCGGCGGCCCAGGCGCGGCGCATCATCGGATCGGGAGCTGCTCGCGTCTACCCGGAGACCATGGTGGCCCTCGTCGATGCCCTTGAGACCGACTACCGGGTGCCGCGCTCGCTCATCGGCACCGTCGCCGAGCTGCTTATCGACGACGTGACCCTCGACGACGCCCCCGCCATACGGCTGGCCTCCCGGCTCTACCCCACCGCACGGCTTCCCTACCGCGCGTGCCTCCTGGTCGCGCGCAGCACCCTGACCGGCTACCCGGTGGAAAGCCTCGACAAGGCCGTGACCCGCGCCGCCCGATAGCCCCCCACGCAGAAGGGCCCCTCCCGCATCGACGAGAGAGGCCCTTCGCTCAATCGCAGCGCCTCCGCGCCTACAGCAGGCGCAGGTTGACCTCCTTGAGCTGGCGGCCGGTGACGGCGTTGGGGGCGCCGGTCATGGGGTCGCTCGCGCTCGAGGTCTTGGGGAAGGCGATGACGTCGCGGATGGAGTCCTTGCCGGCCAGCAGCATCACCAGGCGGTCGAGGCCCAGCGCGATGCCGCCATGCGGCGGGGCGCCCAGCTCAAGCGCGTGGATGAGATGGCCGAACTTCTCGTCGATCTCCTCGTCGGTGAGGCCCAGGCGCCGCAGCACGCGGCGCTGCTCCTCCACCTGGTGGATACGGATGGTGCCACCGCCCACCTCGAAGCCGTCCATGACCAGGTCGTAGCTGTACGAGCCGCACTCCAGCGGAGCGTCCTCGATCTTGCCCAGGTCCTCCTCCAGGATGTGGGTGAAGGGATGGTGCTCGGCGGAGTACTTGCCCTCGTCCTCGTCGTACTTGAACATGGGGAAGTCCACTACCCACAAAAGCGCGTGGCCCTCGCGCGGCACGTCGAGAGCCTCGGCCATATGCAGGCGCAGGGCGGAGAGCACCGCGTTGGCCACCTCGGGCTTGTCGGCCGCGAACAGCAGCAGGTCGCCCGGCTCCACCTCCATCTCGGCCTTGAGGGCCGCCCACTCCTCGTCGGTAAAGAACTTCTTGATGGGGCTCTTCTCCTGGCCGTCGGTGGTGAACGCCACCCAGG
>CANSES010000024.1 GCA_947645965.1 uncultured Enterorhabdus sp.
CCACGGCGTACATCTTCTCGATGTAGTCGACGGTCAGGGGGAAGAAGTCGTAGTCCTTCTCCTGGTTGGAGACGACGGCGGTCACCAGCACGCTCGTCTCGCCACAGGTGACGAGCACGGCGCCGGTGGCCTGCTTGGCCAGCTCGCCCGTTTCCAGGCGGTACTGCTTGCCGTACAACTCGAATTCTTCGACAATCTTGGTCATGTCTTCTTTTCTTTCTCTTCTCCTCCGCGCCTCATTGCGCGGAAGCTCCTTCGGAAGCGGGCTACTTATATTCCCCCGCTCCCGCGACCGCGGCGCACCCTTGCGCCTACGACCGCTCTATACAGCAAACGGGGCCCCGAGGGGCCCCGTACCTGCTCGAACTAGATGTTGTCGCGGATGCCGAGCTTCTTGATGAGCTCGCGGTACTCGTCGATGTTGCGGTTCTTGATGTACTTCAGCATACCGCGGCGCTTACCGATGAGCATCATGAGGCCGCGGCGGGTGTGGTTGTCCTTCTTGTGCACCTTCAGGTGCTCGGTGAGGTTGCGGATGCGCTCGGAGAGGATCGCCACCTGCACCTCGGCGGAACCGGAGTCCTGCTCGTTCTTGC
Source organism: uncultured Enterorhabdus sp. (assembly GCA_947645965.1). The sequence goes on from CANSES010000024.1 coordinate 597, forward strand.
CGAACTCGCGCATGAGCTCAGCGGTGCGCTCCTTGGAGATGCTGTCCTTGTTGGCCATGATTGCCACCTTTCTTCTGCGGAAATGCCCGCGTACCTTCGCCGCTTGGCGCGGCTCTTTCTGTCGTCGGCTCCGAGCGGGAAAGCGGGTGGCGCATTCGGGCTAGGGGCCGATGGGCTGTTTGCACAGCTTGCCTAGTATAGGCGAGGCGGCCAGCTCCCACAAGGGCCGATTTCGCCAGCGTCACGGTATCTGCACAGGGCGCCGGCCAGCGGCACGACGACCCGGCGGCCGAGCGAGGGGCCGGGCGCTTTCGGGCACTCCCCTTCCCTAGAACAGCCCGCTGGCGAAGAGGAACTCGAGCGACTTCAGCGGGCTGCCCACATGGGCGCGCACGAGGGACTGCACCAGGTGCAGCACGGCGAAGGAGGCCGATTCGTCGGCCGGCCCCGCGGCGATGGCGTCGAAGGTGCTCGTGAGGAAGTACTGGCCCCAGCACAGGGTGGCCGCGTCCACCAGCTCGGTCTCCAGCAAGGGGCGGCAGCGCTCGCAGGCCACACCGCCCTCGATGGCCGAGAACGGCAGGCGCGCGCCCTCCTGCAATGCCACGGGCTCGCCGCAGCCGACGCACACTTCCAGACTGGGGCGCAGGCCCGAGAACGCGAGGGTCTTCAGCAGATGGGCCGCCGCGCATGCCAGACGGTGGTTGTCGTCGACGTCGTCCATCACGTCCAGGGCCCGCTCGGCCGATTGGAACAGCCGCGGGTTCGCCAGCCCCGTCTGGGACAGGCGGCCCAGCAGCTCCAACATGGGCATGGCCGCCGCCGAGGCCTCGACGGAGCAGCGCAGATGATCGTGAGCCGCTACGAGCCGCGCCTCCTTCGCGATATCCAGGCTGCGCCCCCGGGCGCAGAGCAGATCGGCCACGCAGAAGGGCTCGGTGCGGGCAGCGAAGGGGCTCTTCGGCTTGCGGGCCCCCTTGGCCACGGCGCGCAGCTGGCTGCCGTCCTCGGCGAGCATCGTTAAGATGAGGTCGCTTTCCGAGAGCTTCGTACGCCGCAGCACGAGCACCCGCTGGTTGTAGGTGGGGGCCGCCACGGCGCGCGGGGCCTAGTAGGTGATGGCGGGGTTGGCGTAGGACACCTTGTTGTTGTCGTCCCACACGATGCCGCCCTCGACCACCGAGGTCTCCTTGTCGTAGTAGGTCTTCTGGCCCAGGCCGAAGGGCAGGTTCACCACTTCGAACTTGCGGGCGACCACCTTGTAGCTCACCTCGTTGTCGCCGCGGTAGGACACGCTCTCCACCGATTCCACCTTGTAGCTGGCCTCGTCGGTCTTGAGAATGGCCTCGGGCAGGATGGACTTCGTCAGCTCCACCAGCTCGTTGGCCCGCGACTTGGCGATGAGCAGGGTCACCTCCGAGCCGGAGTTCAGCTCGGTGCCCGCCTCGGGATCGGTGCCCACGGCCGTGCCCTCGGCCACGTCCTCGGTGTAGTAGCGCTGGGTGTTCACGGCGTAGCCCTCGGCCTCCAGGGCGGCCACGGCGTCGTCGCGGCCGAGCCCGGCCACGTCGGGCACGGTGAAGGGCACCGCCACGGTGAGGGTGATCCCATCGCCGGAGAGCGCCTGGGTGCCGGCCTCGGGCGTCACGGCCAGCACGGTGCCGGCGGCCTCGTTGGACTTCTGCTGGGTCATCTCCACCGCCGTGAAGCCCTCGGCGGTAAGCGCATCGGTGGCCTCCTGCTGGGACAGGCCCACTACTGCGGGAATGACGCGGGGCGTGGCCACTTCCAGGGCGATGGTGCTGCCCTCGTCGGCGCGAGTGCCCCCGTTCGGGTTGGCGGACAGCACGGTGCCGGCGGTCTCGTCGGACTTCACCTCGGTCACCTCGGCGACAAAGCCCTTCTCCCCCAGCTTCGCGATGGCCTCGTCCTTGGTCAGGCCCACCACCTCGGGGATCGTCTTGCCGCCCCACATCTCGGCCGCATAGGTGCCGGCGGCCACGCCCGCGCCGCCCAGCAGCACGGCCACCACCACGGCGGCCGCGATGATGAACGGCTTCTTGGAGCGCGGGGCGTGGAACTTGGGGGCCTTGGCAGTCTTGGGCGGCTTGGGGGCCTTCTCCTTCTTCGGAGCCTTGGCGGCCTTGTCGGCCTTGGAAGCCGCCGCGGCGTTGCCGGAGGCCTCGCGCGCCGCCGTCTCGTCGGCTGCGGGCGCGCTGTCAGAGGCCTGCTTGCGCGGAGAATGCTTGCCGGCATCCTCGGCGCCCTCGGCGGCCAGGCCCGTCGCGGCCTTGTCGCGCACCACGGGCAGCTCGCTCGTGCCGGCGGCCTCGCGCACGGCCATACCGGCCGCGCCGCCGAGCACGAGACCCGCCTCCTCGGCGGTATCCGCCTCGGGCGCGGGCGCCTCGTCGGCGGCCGCGGTGCTCTCGATGCCGCGCTCCCCCAGCACTGCCAGGCCGCGCTCGGCCGTGGGCAGCTCCAGGGCGGCGGTGCGGGCCGCCTCGGCGGTCTCAGCGGCCTTGGCACGGACCTTGCCGCGACGGCCGGCGCGCTCGAAGAGTCCCACCACGCCATCGCCGGTGAGCAGCACCGAGTTCAGCTCCTCGGCGTTCAGGGAAGCCGCCCCGCCGCCCAGCTCGCGGCGCCAGGAGCGCACCTCTTCCTCGGACAGGGTGCCCGTCCGCTCGAGCAGGGCCGCGGCACCGGGGGCCTCCACGACGCGCTCGGCGTCGTCCTCGTGCACGACGGCTTCCGTGACCGCGGCCTCCGTCGCAGCGGCGGCAGCCGCCGCCAGGGCCGCCTCGTCCTCGCCGTGGTCCTCGCGCTCGGCCGCCTTCGCTGCCCGGGCCTCTTCCCGGGCCGCGGCAGCGGCGGCCTTGGCGGCCTGCTTGGCGGCGCGCTTCTCTTCCCTGGCCTGCTGCTTCTCGAACTTCTTGGCCATGCGGCGCTGCTCGCGCTCGCGGCGGCGCAGCTCGCGCTCGGAAAGGCCCATGGTGTAGTTGCGCGCCTGGGGCACGTACTCGTCGCGGATCACGGGAATCTCGGCGGTGTCGCCGGCATGGGCATCGGCCACGGGCGGCACGTAGCTGGAATCCACCAGACGCTCGAAGCCCGAGAAGTCCGGCTCGCTCGCCGGCTCGGGCAGAGGATCCAGCACGTCGGCCACCGACGGGCGCGCCGGGGGCGCGGGCGGCACCACGTCGGGCACCTTCAAAATGGGGGGCACGGCGGTCAGCGCGGCATCGCGGCGCCGTCCCATCTCGGCGGGGTCGGGCACCGCGGGGATGCGGTCGCTGGACAGAAAGACATGGCCGCACTTCTCGCAGAAGGCGGCATCGTCGGTATTATCGAATGAGCAGTGGGGGCATTTCATCAACGGTTCTCCTCATTGTGTACGCAAGTAGGAGAATTGTAGCGCAGATATACCGCCTACGCACCTTCTCCGTAACCGAATCGGCGAATTTGATTCGCGTCGCGGCGCCAGTTCTTCCGCACCTTCACCGACAGGTCCAAAAACACCTTGGACCCCAGGAGAAGCTCCAGGTCGCGCCGGGCCTCGGTGCCGATGCGCTTGATGGCGGCGCCGCGCTTGCCGATGATGATGCCCTTCTGGCTGTCGCGCTCCACGTAGATGACCGCGTAGATGCGGTAGAGATTCGGGGCCTCGAACTCCATCTCCTCCACCCCCACGCCGATGGCATGGGGCACCTCGTCGAAGAAGTTGCGCAGCACCTTCTCGCGGATGAACTCGGCCACCATCACTTCCAAGGGCTGGTCGGTCTCCATGTCGGCGGGGAACCACGCCGGGCCCTCGGGCAGAAGGAACTGCACCTCTTCCACGAAGGCGTCCACGTTGCGGCCCGTGGTGGAGGACAGGCCCACCATGGCGTCCCAGTCGCACAGCGCCTCGGCCGCCTCGCGCTGGGCGCTGATCTGGGCATCGGAGGCCATGTCGGTCTTGGAGAGCACGCAGATCTTCGCCGAGCCCTTCGCGGCCCGCACCTGCTCGGCCACCCACTCGTCGCCCCGGCCGATGGGCTGGGAGGCGTCGATGAGCATGGCCACCACGTCCACGTCCTCCAACGCCTTGATGGCCGAGGTGTTCAGCTCCTCGCCCAAGGCGTCCTTGGGCTTGTGCAGGCCCGGCGTGTCCACGATGATCATCTGCATCGCGTCGGTGGTGTACACGGCGCGGAAGCGGTGGCGCGTGGTCTGGGCGGTGTTGGAGGTGATGGCGATCTTCTTGCCCATGATGGCGTTCAGCAGCGTGGACTTGCCCGCGTTGGGGCGGCCTACCAGGGTGACAAACCCGCTCTTGAAATCGGGGTTGGTGGGGAACGAGCCCCCCATGGGGTTTTCCGCGAAGTAGGCGTCCAGATCCATGACTGTCCTTTCAATAGGGGCCTTGCGCCCTAGGAGAAACGTTGCACGATGTAAGGGAAAAACACGATGAGCCCCACCACGACCGAGCCGACGCTGGCCAGCAATACGGCCCCGGCCCCCGCGTCCTTGGCGGCGCGGGCCAGATCGTGCCACTGGGGACTCGCCAGATCCACCGCCGATTCCACGGCCGTGTTCACCACCTCGGCCACGGCCACCACCATGATGGCCAGCACGATGGCGAGCCAGTCGGCCCGCGAGATGCCCAAGATAATGCCGGCGGCCACGGCGAGCACGGCCACGGCCAGCTGGATCTTCAAGTTGCGCTGGGAGGCGAAGGCGTAGGCGATGCCGCGGCCGGCACAGCGGAAGGCGCACCACAGCGGGAAGCGCCCCTCACCGGTGGCGCGGCTGTCGGCGGCGGTGCGCACCAGGTGGCCGCCGCAGCCGCAGCTTTCGGCCGCCGACGGCGCCGCGCCGTCGGGGCGGGGTGCCTCGGGCCCTGCGCCCACCGTGGGACGAGGGCTTTCCGGCTCGTCGCGCTGGTCGCGCTCGGCGGGCACGATCCGCTAGCGATTCTCGTCGATAGCGGGCAGGTCCCGCTCCGACCAGGCCGTGAGCAGCTCCTTCTCGCGGCCCTCCATGACCTCGGCCTCATCGTCGGTGATGTGGTCGTAGCCGCACAGGTGCAAAAGCCCGTGCACGAGCAAGAGGCTGATCTCCTGCTCGAAGGAATTGCCGTACTCGTCGGCCTGGGCCGCGGCCACATCGGGAGCGATGATGATGTCGCCCAGCTCGTAGAGCGGGCAGTTCGGCCCGTCGGCGGCGGTCATGTCGTCGGCGATGTTGTCGCACTCGAAGGACAGCACGTCGGTGGGGCCCTCGATGCCGCGGAAGCGCTCGTTCAGCTCGGCGATCTTCTCGTTGTCCACGAAGCTGATGGACACCTCGGTGTTCACGGGCTTGCCCTCGCGCTCCAACACGAACTGGGCTAGGCGCGCCAGGGGCAGCTCGCTCAGCGCGTCCTCGCCGTGGCTGTAGGTGATCAGGATTTCCATGGGAATCAAGCCTTTCTGTCCGCGCGCTCGTAGGCCGCCACGATGGTGGCCACCAGGGAATGGCGCACGACGTCCTTTCCGGAAAGATCGCAAAACGCGATGTCGTCGATGCCCTCCAGGATGGAGCGCACCTGCACAAGGCCGCTTTGGCCTCGTGGAAGATCGATCTGGGAGATATCGCCGGTGACGACGATCTTCGAGCCGAAGCCGAGACGCGTCAGCGCCATCTTCATCTGCTCGGGGGTGGTGTTCTGGGCCTCATCCAAGATGATGAAGGCGTCGTTCAGGGTGCGGCCGCGCATGAAGGCCAGGGGCGCGACCTCGATGACACCGGTCTCGATGAGGGCGTTGGCGCGCTCCATGTCGAACATGGAGTACAGCGCGTCGTAGAGCGGGCGAATATAAGGGTCCACCTTCTCGAAAAGGGTGCCGGGCAGAAAGCCCAGGCTCTCGCCGGCCTCCACGATGGGGCGCGACAGCACGATGCGGCCCACTTCCTTGCGCTTTAGGGCCGCCACCGCCATGGCCATGGCCAGGTAGGTCTTGCCCGTGCCGGCCGGCCCGATGGCGAAGGTGACGGTGTGGTCGCGGATGGCGTCCACGTAGTGCTTCTGGCCGGCGGTCTTCGGGCGGATGGCCCGGCCGCGGTAGGACAGCAGCACGTCGTCGCGCAGGGCCGACGGGGCGAACTCGGCGTGGCGCAAAAGCTCGATGGAATGGCGCACGGAGTCGACGTCGGGGGCCTGGCCGCTCTCGGCCTGGCGGAACAGATCGGTGAGCAGCGCGGTGAGCTGCTGCACCTCGATGGGGTCGCCGGCCAGGGCCACGGTGTCGCCGCGCACGGTGATGCGGGCGTCGAAGGCCTCCTCCATCTGATGGAGTATCTCGTCATGGGCCCCCACGACACACGCCATGTCCACCGAAGGCGGTGCCGCGAGCGTTGTCTGCATCAAATCAGTCATGCCCGCTATTGTACCCTAAGTTGCGCGCCCGCTCAAAATGACGTTTCCCCCACGAGACCCAGAGCCGCCTATCCGCCGCCCGATGGACTCTCACAGGGCAACGGGAACGAGAGAGCCCACAGGCGCAGTAGGATCGATCGTCACCTCATGGTAGCTCTCGGTGGTGGCGCGGCCGGGCTGCTCGACGAGGGCGAGCTCGACGGTGCCGGCGCGGCTGGCGCGGTCGGCGGCGGCCAGCTCGTCGGACAGGGCGCGCAGACGGGCAGCGCGCTCGGCCTTGCGGGCCGGCTCCACCTGGTCGGGCCGCGCCGCTGCGGGAGTTCCCTCTCGCTTGGAATAGGGGAACACGTGGATCTTCGCAAAGCCGGCGCGGCGGGCCAGGGCGCAGGTATCCTCGAAGTCCTCCTCGGTCTCGCCGGGGAATCCCACGATGACGTCGGTCGTGAGCGCGATCTCGGGCACCACGGCGCGCAGGTAATCGACCAGCTGGCGAAACTCGTGGGCATCGTAGGGCCGCGCCATCTCGCGCAGCACCTTCGGCGAGCCCGACTGCAAGGGCAGGTGCAGATGACGGCACAAACGCCCCTCGGCCTCATCCAGAAGCCCGATGAACTCCGCCGTCACGTCCTGGGGCTCGATGGATCCCACGCGGAACCGGCAGGGCGGCTCGCCCGGCCCGTGAACGTCGGCCGTGGCCGCCAGCAATTGGCGGCAGAGGTCGGCCAGGTCGGTGCCGCCATCGTCGTAGGAGCCCAGGTTGATGCCCGTGAGCACGATCTCGCGCACGCCGGATCGCGCCAGGGCCACCGCCTCGGCCACCACGGATTCGGCCGGCTGGCTCGTCGCGCGGCCGCGGGCCACGTGCACGATGCAGTAGGTGCAGGCATTGTCGCAGCCGTCCTGCACCTTGATGCCGATGCGGGCATGCCCATGATGCAGCCCCGCCCCACCATCGCCAGAAAAGCCGTCCCCCTCCGTAGAGGTGGGCTTCAGCCCTCCCTCTCCGCAAGTCGCGCCCCCTTCGTAGGGGCGGGCTTCAGCCCTCCCGCAAGCCGAGTCCAGCGCACTCCCCCGCTCGGCCTCCCCGCAGCCGTCCGCCGCGCCCTCCCCTTCCCCAGCCAGCTTGGCCAAGAACGCTTCCATCTCGGCCTTGGGCACCACCACGACGCGCTCCCCCAGCTCGGCGAAGAACGTCGGATCGATGGCCGAGGCGCAGCCCGTCACGACCACGCGGGCATGATCGTTGGCCCGCAGGGCCTGGCGCACACTCTTGCGCGTCTTCTTCTCCGCCTCGCCGGTCACGGTGCAGGTGTTCACAATGATGAGATCGGCCGCCTCGGGCGCACTGTAGCGGCCCGAGGTGCGACCGAGCAGCTTCTCGAAGGCGTCGGACTCGACCTGGTTCACCTTGCAGCCCAGATTGACGATGGAGAATCTCATGCGTTGCCCATGCCGCCCAGCTCGTAGAGCGCCAGCGCCGGGGCCACGATGCCCGCGGTCTCGGTGCGCAGGATGGAAGGCCCCAGGGTCACGAGGCGCGCCTGGGGGTTGCAGGCCAGAAGCGCCTGCACCTCGTCTTCGGTCAGGCCCCCTTCCGGGCCCACCACCACGGCCACCCGGGCATCGGCCGCCGGCGTGCCCGTCGCCGTCAGGGCACCCTGCACCGCCTCGGAAAGGCGCGCCGTCTCGGGCGCCTCCTCCCAGCACACGAGCACGCAGGTGGCGCCGGCCAGCATCTCGGCCGCGGCCCTCACCCCCACCGGCTCGGACACCTCGGGGATGCGGGGCTGGCCCGACTGCATGGCGGCGCTCTTGGCGATGGCGCGCCACCGCTCGGTCTTGGCCGCGGCCTTCTTGCCGTCCAGCTTCACGACCGAGCGCGCGCAGGCCAGGGGCACGAAGGCCGCCACGCCCACCTCGGTGGCATGGCGGACGACTGTCTCCATCTTGTCGCCCTTGGCCAAGCCCTGCAGCAGGATCACCTGGGGGCCGACCACGGTGCCGTCATCGTGGCGCGCGATGGACACCAGGGGCAACCCGTCGGAGAAATCGACGATCACGCACTCGAAATAGTCCTGGGCCGCGTCGATCACGGCGATGTGCTCGCCCGCCGCCAGCCGAAGCACCTTCGCGTGCTTGGCATCGTCGGCTGCCAGGCGCAGCGGGAACACCGCCTCCGTCTCGGCAGCCAAGACCTGGTTCTCCAGGAAGAATCGCGGAAGGGACATAGGCTCGCTCGCTTCCCGTCTACTCGAAGATATCCCGCAGCTTCTGCAGGGGCGTGCGGCCCTCGTTCACGCTCTCGCCCATCTCGGCGGCCAGCTCTTCCAGAAGCTCGCGCTCGCGCTTCGACAGCTTCTTCGGGATCTCCACGTCGATGTGGGCGAACAGATCCCCGCGCACGTCGCTCTTCAGACGCGGCATGCCGAAGCCCTTCACGCGCACCACCTGGTTGTTCTGGCAGCCCTCGGGCACCTTGATGGTCACCTTCTCGTCCTCGAAGATGCCGTCGATCTCCACATCGGCGCCGAGCGCCGCCTGCACCATGGGCACCACCAGCTTGCAGTGCAGGTTGTCGCCGTCGCGCTCGAAGAACTCATCCGGGGCGATGCGCACCGTGACGATGAGGTCGCCAGCCGGCGCGCCCTGCATGCCGGCCTCGCCGAAGCCGTGGATGCGCAGCTGCTGGCCGTCGCGGATGCCGCGGGGCACCTCCACCGACACGCGCTGGCGGTCGGGCACGCGGCCCTGGCCCTCGCACTCGGGGCAGGGGTTCTCGATGATCGTGCCCGTGCCGTGGCATTGGGGGCACGTGGTGGCCGACTGCATGTCGCCCAGGAAGGTGTGCTGCACCGTGACGACGCGGCCGCGGCCGTCGCACTCGGGGCAGGTCACTTCCTTGCCGTCTTCGCCCAGGCCCGTGCCGTCGCAGTCGGGACACGGCGCCAAACGGTCGTAGACGATCTCCTTCTTCTCGCCCGTGGCCGCCTCGGCCAGGGTGACGCGGATGCCCACCCCCATGTCGCGGCCGTCCTTGCGCACCGCACGCCCCGCGCCGCCGGCCGCCGCCCCGCCGAAGAAGGTGGAGAAGATGTCCCCCATGCCGCCGAAGCCGCCGCCGAACAAGTCCTCGAAGTCGATGTTCACGCCGCCGTAGGGACCGGCCCCGCCCGCCGCGCCCGGGATGGTGCCGAAGCGGTCGTAGGCCGCCTTCTTCTGCGGGTCGCTCAGCACGTCGTAGGCCTCGTTCAATTCCTTGAACTGGTCTTCCGCATCCGGCGCCTTGTTCACGTCGGGATGCAGCTCGCGAGCCCGATGGCGGAACGCCTTCTTGATCTCGGCTTCGGAGGCGTCGCGGGAGACGCCGAGAATTTCGTACAAGTCCTTGTTTGCGGCCATGGTGAAGCGTCTTGCCTTTCTTGATCAGGGAAAAGGTGCGGGATATTGCTCGGTTACTCGTCGTGCAGCACGCACTGGGCGGCGCGCACGGCGCGGATGGCGGAGGCGTAGTTCATGCGGGTGGGGCCGATGACGGCGACGATGCCGTCGGCCTCGCCGCGGCCGTAGGGACAGGCCACGATGGACACGCCGGCCAGCTCGGAGGCGGGGTTCTCGTGCCCGATGCGCACCATCACCGGGCCGCCCTCCTGGGCCGCCTCGTCGAAGGTGTGCAGCAGCACGCGATCGTCTTCCAGCACCTCCATCACCGGCAGCAGGGCCTTCGCGTCGCTGAACTCCGGCTGGCGCAGCAGCGACGAGATGCCCAGGCTGTGGGCGCGGTTGCCGTCCGATTCGCCCAAACAATCGATCACCTCGTCGATGACGAGCTGCACGAGCGGGTCGCTTAAGGCCTCCACGGTGTTCGCGTCCAGGCTGCGGCGCACGTCCCGGGCCGACTGGCCCACCAGCACGCGGTTGAGCAGGTTCTGGGCACCGGCCAGCTCGTCGGCGGTCACTTCCTCGGTGAAGGTGATGGTGCGGTTGACCACCTGGCCGTCCTCGGCCACCACGATGACGATGGCCTGCCAGTCGGACAGCGACACCAGGGTGATCTGGCGGATGCGCCCGGCGAACACGGAGGGGGCCATCACCACCGACAGGCAGTTGGTCAAACGGGCCAGGGCGGCCGAGGTGCGCTCCATGAGCGCGTCCAGCTCGGAGGCCGACGAGCGCAGTTCCTCCACCATGTCGCGATGGGGGCGCTCCTCCTCGGCCAAGCCCGACAGCAGCAGCTCGTCCACGAAGGTGCGGTAGCCCGCATCGGTGGGAACGCGGCCGGCAGAGGTGTGGGGCTGCTGGATGAAGCCGGCATCCTCCAGGGCGGAAAGGTCGTTGCGCACCGTGGCGGGGCTCACGCCCAGATGATGGCGCTCGGTCAGCGTGCGCGAGCCGACGGGCAGCGCGTATTCGATGTAGTCCTCGATGAGCGCGCGCAGCACCTTTTGGCGTCTCTCCGACAGCATCGCCTTCTCCTTTCCGTCCGTTGTTGACGCCATTTTAGCAACCGCGCAACGAGAGTGCTAAGACGAGCGCCCATCTTGACGCAAGCGACACACAACAGCAGGTGGAAGGCCCGCGAAGGGGCGCAGAGTCTCGCAGGACCCCTCAGCCCACAAGAGGAGCGGCCCTCGCAGAGGCGGCCTTCAGCCCGAGAAGAAGCACCCCCGTAGGGGCGGGCTTCAGCCCGCCCGCAAGCACAGAACGAACAGGGAGCGCACCCCCCTAAGGCGCCAAATCGAGCAGCCGCCCATACAGCTCGTTGCCGCAGAGCCACCCCACGTCGGTGGGCTGCCAGCGGCCCCCGTCATGGCGCACCAGACCGAGGGCGGCCAGCTCGTCGAAGACCGCCGGCACATCGGGCAGTCGCTCCGCGGCTGCGGCCACGGTCTCGTCGGCCACGCCCCGGGCCATGCGCATGGCCAGCATCAGGTCCTCGGCGGCCATCTGCCGCGCGTCCAGGTCGTCCACCACTCGGCCGTCCTGCACCCGCATGCGCCGATCGGCGTTCTGGGTCATGGTCACCGCCGAGGCGCCCAAACCCAGATAGGGCACGCCGGTCCAGTAGGCGGTATTGTGGCGGCTCTCGAAGCCGGGCCGCGCGTAGCTGGCCACCTCGTAGCGCTGAAAGCCCGCATCTTCTAGGATGAGTCGCGCGGCCTCCATGGCCGCGGCCTCCTCGTCCTCGTCGGGCTCGGCCATCTCGCCGCGCATCACCGCCCGGTCGAAGGGCGTGTGCGGCTCGATGGTCAGAGGGTACACCGACACATGGGTCACGCCCAGGTTCACCGCCTCGCGCACCGACGCCTCGAAGGAGGCCGCGCTCTGCCCGGGGATGCCGCACATCAGGTCCACCGACACGTTTTCGAACCGCGCCTGCGCCGCGGCGACGGCCCGGCGCGCGCCGTCGCCGTCGTGGGCCCGACCGAGTCGTCGCAGCACCTCGTCGTCGAAGGACTGCACGCCGATGGACAGGCGGTTCACCCCTAAAGCCCAGATGTCGCGCACCATGGGCACCGTCAGGCTCTCGGGATTCGCCTCCATGGTACATTCCACCTCGGGCGTCAGGTGCATCGACAGCGACAGGGCGTACAGCAGGCTGGACAGGCGCCCTATGCCCAGATGGCTCGGCGTGCCGCCGCCGATGTACACCGTCTCCAAAGCCCCCAGCTTGCCCTCCTTGGAGGCGCGGCGGATGTCCAGCACGAGGGATTCCACGTACTCGTCCATGGCCGGCGCATCCGCGGCCGTAGCTGTGGTGGCGAAGTCGCAGTAGCCGCACCGCTTCACGCAGAAGGGAATGTGCAGGTAGAGCGCCTTATAGGGGTCGTGGGCCATGGGCTATCTCCAAAAGCTCGTCGAACACGGCGTCGAAATCGCCCAGGGTGGTGCAGTAGTTGATGCGGCCCCGAGCGGCAGCGGCCCCGGGAAGGCCCGCCAGGTACCACATGGCGTGCTTGCGCATGCGCACGATGTTGCGGCCCTCGCGATGGGTGAGCAGTTCGGCGTGGCGGCGCGCCATGGCGATGCGCTCGTCAACGGTGGGCGGCGCGGGCTCCGGCGCGCCTGCGAGGGCGGCCTGCACCTGGGAGAACAGCCACGGGTTGCCCTCGGCGCCCCGGGCGATCATTACCGCGTCGCAGCCCGTGGCGGCCGCCATGGCCACCGCGTCGGCCCCCGAGCGGATATCACCGTTGCCCACCACCGGCAGGCTCACCGCCGCGCGCACCCGGGCGATCACATCCCAATCGGCGCTGCCGCGGTAGAGCTGCTCGGCGAAGCGGCCGTGCACCGTGACGGCATCGGCGCCCGCCTCTTCCATGCGCCGCGCGAAGACGGGGGCGGTCTCGTCGCCCAAGCTCCAGCCACGACGGAACTTCACCGTCACGGGATGGGTCACGGCCCCCTTCACCGCCCGCACGATGGCAGCGGCCAGATCCGGGTCGCGCATCAGGGCCGAGCCATCGCCCTTCGACACGATCTTGCGCGCCGGGCAGCCCATGTTGATGTCCAGATAGGCCAGGCTCTCCCCCATCTCCTGCTCGATCCAGGCGGCCTGGGAGGCCATCACGGCGGGCTCGTGGCCGAACAGCTGCACGGCCACCGACTCCTCGCCCTCGGCCAGGGCCAGCAGATGGCGCGTCTTCTCGTTGGCGAACGACAGCCCCTTGGCCGACACCATCTCGGTGAAGGCCATATCCGCCCCCGCCTCGCGGCACAGGGTGCGAAACGCGATGTCGGACACGCCGGCCATGGGCGCCAGCAGCACCCGGTATCTTCCGAACAGACCTTCCATGGATGCCTACAGAATACCGAACAGCAACAGGGCGATGAGCACCGCGAAGCCGATGACGAACAGCACGCAGCCGACGCCCACGAGCGCCTTCGAGGTGCCGGTCATGCCGTAGCGCTCCTGCTCCTCGGCGATCTTCTTCTCGTTGAACGGGTCGTTGACCCAGTCGTATTCCTCGTTTGTATCTCGTGCCATACTCACATACCTTGCGAAACGATGAGGGTTGCGGGGTAGAATAGGCACAGTTTAACGGACGCGGGCCCCCAGCCGCGCGAAAACACGAGAAGAGGAGACAATCGTGAAGGTACTGCTCATCAACGGAAGCCCCCGCATGAAGGGCAACACCCACCGAGCCCTGGAGGAAATCGCCGCGACCCTTGAGACCGAGGGCGTCCAGACCGAGATCGCCTGGATCGGCAACAAGGAGATACGGGGCTGCATCGCCTGCGGCATCTGCAGCAAGAAGGGCGATCACCGCTGCGTGTTCGCCAACGACCCCTGCAACGCGCTGATCGAGAAGGCGGCCGAGGCCGACGGGCTCATCGTGGGCTCGCCGGTATACTTCGCCGGGGCGGCCGGATCGCTCATCGGGCTCCTCGACCGTATGTTCTACGCCGGCGGCAGCCTCATGCGCTTCAAGCCGGCCGCCGGCATCGGCGTGGCGCGGCGCGCCGGGGCCATCGAGACCGCCGACCAGATCAACAAGTACTTCCAGTTCAACCACATGCCCCTGGTGCCGTCCAGCTACTGGGGCGTCGCCTTCGGCCGCCTGCCCGGCGAGACCGCCGGCGACGGCGAGGGCATGCACACCATGCGCAGCCTGGGCCGCGACATGGCCTGGATGCTGAAGAGCCTCGCCGCGGCCCGCGAGGCCGGCATCACTCCGCCCGAGGTAGAACCGAAGGTCATGACGAACTACGTCCGCGAGGATGTGCTGCCGGCCTAGGGCCGAAAGAGCGCCTAACCCCCGGAAACGCAAAGCGGGCCGCTCGAAGGCGGCCCACTGGCAGTGCGAATGCGAATGCGACGGTGCGCTACTCGGCGGCGTCCTCGGCCGGAGCCTCCTCGCCCTCGGCAGCCTCGGCAGCCTCGGCGGCAGCGGCCTCAGCCTCGGCCTTGGCGGCCTCCTCGGCCTCCTTGGCCTTGCGCTCGGCGGCCTTCTTCTCCTCCTTCAGCTGCTTCTCGCGACGCTTCGCCTTCTCGGCGGAAGCCTCGGCCATGGCGGCCTTGCGGGCCTCCTTGGCAGCGGCCTTCTTGGAGCCGGTCTTCTGGGCCTTCGGCTCGGGCTTCACGTAAGCGGCCTTGTCCTCGGCGGTGGCCACGGAGTTGGCCAGGGCCATGATGCCGCTCTTGCGGTTGGCGGCCTGGTTCTTGTGGATGACGCCCTTGGAGGCAGCCTTGTCCATCAGACGGCAGGCGGCGCAGGCGGCGGCGTAGGCGGCGGCGCCATTGCCCTCGGCCACAGCGTCCTTCACGCGACGGGTCGCGGTCTTCAGCTCGCTCTTGACAGCGCGATTGCGCATGCGGCGCTTCTCGTTGGTAATGATGCGCTTCTTCTGGGACTTGATGTTAGCCATGATTGCTAGCCCTTTCTGGTTCGGTCGTTTCCCATTGATCGGTATCCAACGACACGAACGCGCAGCGGCAAAGGCCGCCCAGGCATCGTGCGAGATAGAAAGCGGCGGGATTTATCCGCTCTCTTGGCCCCGATCCCTCAAGGTTCGGAAGGCCGCCAGCAATCGCAATCTTTCAAGCGCAGCCACGTCTGCAGATTTGGCGGTGGAATCACCGCGCGTGCGTATCGCTGGATACACAATGCGGTAGAATACCAAAGATTCGCATCAGCACCGCGAAGAAATCTGCCCGAGAGGGGCAATTCTTCGCGAGACGCACACATACGCAGGAACCGACCGCGATAAGAAAGCCATTATGACCCACGAACTGTCCCATATCCGCAACTTCTCGATCATCGCCCACATCGACCACGGCAAGTCCACGCTCTCGGACCGCATCCTGGAGCTGACGGGCACCGTGGCCAAGCGCGACATGCAGGCCCAGCTGCTCGATTCCATGGACATCGAGCGCGAGCGCGGCATCACCATCAAGAGCCAGGCGGTACGCGTCGCCTACACAGCCGACGACGGCGAGACCTACCAGCTGAACCTCATCGACACCCCGGGCCATGTGGACTTCACCTACGAGGTGTCCCGCAGCCTGGCCGCCTGCGACGGGGCCGTGCTCGTAGTGGACGCCACCCAGGGCGTGGAGGCCCAAACGGTGGCCAACGCCATGCTGGCCATGAACGCCGATCTGGAGATCATCCCGCTCATCAACAAGATCGACCTGCCGGCCGCCGAGCCCGAGCGGGTGAAGGCCGAGATCGAGGACGGCCTGGCCATTCCCGCCGACGACGCGGTGCTCGCCAGCGGCAAGACCGGCGTGGGCGTCCACGACCTGTTGGAAGCCGTGGTCTACAACATCCCCGCCCCCGAGGGCGACGGCGACGCCCCCTTGCGCGCCCTCATCTTCGACAGCTACTTCGACGCCTACCGCGGCGTGGTGGCCCTCATCCGCGTGGTGGACGGCTCCATCAAGAAGGGTGACAAGATCCGCATGATGGCCACGGGCACCGAGACCCTGGTAGAGGAAGTGGGTGCCCGCCATCCGCAAGAGGTGCCCGAGAAGGCGCTCTACGTGGGCGAGGTGGGCTACCTGGTCACGGGCCTGAAGGACGTGAGCCAGGTGAAGGTGGGCGACACCATCACCCTGGCCGACGGCGGCGTGAACGCGCCCCTGCCCGGCTACCGCGAGGCGAAGCCCATGGTGTTCACGGGCCTGTTCCCCATCGACGGCGACCAGTACGAGCCTTTGAAGGAGGCCCTGGAGAAGCTGTCCCTGAACGACCCGGCCCTCGTGTGGGAGCCCGAGACCTCCCACGCCCTCGGCTTCGGCTTCCGGGTGGGCTTTCTGGGTCTTCTGCACATGGAGGTCATCAAGGAGCGCCTGGAGCGCGAATTCGGGCTTGACCTGTTGGCCACGGCCCCCTCGGTGGAGTACCACGTGTACCTGAAGGGCGGCGAGATGGTCTCGCTCCACTCGCCCCAGGAGATGCCCGATCCCGGCTCCATCGATCACGTGGAGGAGCCCTACCTGAAGGCGAAGATCCTCATCCCGCCCGACTACGTGGGCGCCGTGATGGACCTGGCCGTGGGCCGGCGCGGCAACTTCGTCACCATGAACTACCTGTCCCAGACCACCGTGGAGATGCTCTGGGAGATCCCCTTGTCCGAGCTCATCCTGGACTTCTTCG
>CANSES010000025.1 GCA_947645965.1 uncultured Enterorhabdus sp.
CGCGACCCCCGAGCCGACCCCTGCCGCGTCCTCGTCCTACGACGGCTTCTGCGCTAAGGCGCAGTCGCTGCGCGAGCGCGGCGTGTACCCCATTGCCGCGCGCCTCTTCGCAGAGGCCGCCGCCGCGGCGCCGACGCCCGACGAGGCCCGCCGCGCCCGCTTCGACGAGCTGGCCTGCTACGTCAAGGCAGGCGATGGGGACAAGGCCCGCGCGGTCGCCGCCGAGCTGCGCCAGTCAAGCGTGCTCACCCGCGTCGAGCGCATGAAGCTGGACGCAGTCGAGAGGATGGGGTAGGCCATGGCAGCCCACGCCCGCCCCGATCAGCGCGTTGACCGGCGGGCGCCCGCTCCGCGCCGCCGTCCTGAGATGCCTCCGTCCTACCGGGCCTCTTGGGCGGCGCTGCCCGTGGTGGTGCTCTGCTCCCTGGCCGTCTCGGCCTGCATGGCCTTCGGCAACCCGGTGCTGTGGATGACTAACGACCAGGCCGCCGAGGCCCTTGCCGCTGCGCCGCCGGAGGAGGCTCCCACGCCCGCTCCCGATGCCCCGGAGGAGCCTGAGGCCCCCGAGCAGCAGATCATCGGCCAGTACCAGGCCATCTCCCAGAGCGAGGACGCGGCGCGGGCCCAGAACATCCGCCTGGCGGCCGACGCCATCGACGGCGTGGTCATCGAGCCCGGCGGCGTCTTCTCGTTCAACGAGGTGGTGGGCGACAGCTCCGCCGAGCGCGGCTACCAGGAGGCTCCCGTCATCCGCAACGGCAAGGTGGCCGTCGGCGATGGCGGCGGCATCTGCCAGGTGTCCACCGCCCTCTACATCGCGGCCGTCAAGGCCGACCTGGACATCGTCGAGCGTCATCCCCATTCCGTCGTGTCGGACTACGCGCCCATCGGCCTGGACGCCACCATCGTCTACGGCCAGATCGACCTGCGCATCCGCAACAACACCGAGCACGACATCACCATCTACGCCAAGGCCGTCGGCCAGACGGTGGACGTGACCATCGTCGGCGACCCGCTGCCCGAGGGCGTCACCGTGGATGCCACCTCGCGCGTGGTGGATCGCTATGAGAAGAAGGACGCCGAGGGCGAGCTGCGCCAGTACTACATCTCCGAGTCGTTCCGCGTGTACTACCAGGACGGCGTGCGCACCACGCGTGACCTGCTCTCAAGCGACATCTACCTGGTGGACGACTCCTCCACGGTCACCCTCGCCGAGGGAAGCGTGGAGCCCAGCAAATAGCGCTGCTTCCCTCCCCGGGCGGGCATCGTTTCGTATACAATGGGCCAAGCGCGCGAAATGCGGGCACCAACGCCGCGCTTGCGGCCACCGTCGTCCATCATTGGGAGAAAGAGCCACCATGGAAACCAACGAATCCATCCTCACTCGCAGCATCGTCGGCCTGGATGACCGCAAGGTGCTCGGCAAGATGCGCGAGCTGCGCGTTGACTGCGATACCCTGGCCGTCGGCCACTACATCGTCTCCAACGCCACCACCAACACCCCGCTTGTGCTGCCCTTCGCCAACGTGATCGCCGTCGGCGACACGTTCATCACCGTCCAGTCGCGCGAGGACTTCCTGGCGGCGTCCGACCCGCAGGCCCAGGCCCTCATCGGCGACGGCTTCGCGCTCATCGGCGCCGAGGTCTACACTCGCACCGGCAACAAGCTGGGCGTCGTGGCCACCTACGCCTTCGACCCGGTGTACGGCACCGTCACCAGCCTCACCCTCGACGATGGCACGGTGTTCGCGGCTGATGCCTTCGTGTTCTTCGCCCCCGAGTTCGTCTTCGTCGACGACGGCGCCAAGACGGCTGCCGAGCTGCGCGAGAGCGGCGAGCCCGCGGCCGCGGTCGCGGCTGACGAGCCCGCGGCCGACGACGTGCTGCTGGCCGACGACGTGGCTGCCCTGGCGGTCGAGGACGAGATCGTGGAGGACTTCGCGGAGGCCGCCGTCGCGGAGGAGGTCCTCGAGCTCTCCGAGGAGGATGCGCAGCTGGTGGAATTCCTCATCGGCAAGACCCTCACCGAGGACGTGGCCAGCGCCGACGGCGTGTTCGCCGCTGCCCGCGGCGTCATCCTCACCCGCGATCTGGTCGAGCAGGCGGCTGCCCATGACGCCCTGCTGTCCCTGACCATGAGCGTGGACGAGTAGCGCGACGCCAAGGCATCGCTGATGTGAGGGGCCCGGCCGTCTGGTCGGGCCCCTCTTGCGTCTGGGGGGGGGCTAGGAGCGTTCCCGCAGGGCGTCGAAGAGCGCTTGGAGCTCGGGTTCGAAGGCGCTGCCCTTCAGGCGGATGAAGGCGATGTCGTGCTGGATGGGCGGGCCGGCCAGGGGCACCTCCTTGAGCGAGCCCTCCTGCAGCTCGCGCTGCACGGCGGCCTCGTAAAGGAACGCCACGCCCAGGTCGTGGGCGACCATCACCTTGATGACGCCCAGGCTCTCGGCGATGAGCGTGTCGGCGAACCCCTCGATGGAGAGGTTGCGCGCGGCCAGGGCGTGGTCGAGCACGGCGCGGGTGCCCGAGCCCGGCTCGCGGGTGACGAGGCGCTCGCCCAGCAGGTCCTCCATCGTCTGCGGCTCCCGGGCGAACCGGTGGCCGGCGGCACAGACGCAGATGAGCCGCTCGGTGCGGAATACGTCCCACTCATACGCGCTCTTGTCGAAGAGGCCCTCCACGAAGGCGCAGTCCACCGTGCCGGCGTCGAGCAGCTCGATGAGACGGCGCGTGCCGCCCGAGCGCACGGTGGCGCGGATGTCGGGCCGCGCGGCCAGGTACTCCGCCAGGGGGGCGGCGGCCAGATACTCGCCAGCCGTGAGCGTCATCCCGATGCTCAGCTCCACGGCCGAGCCCGACGCCAAGGCGCTCACGCGCTCGCGGAGCATGGACTCGTCGTGGGCCATGGTAGAGAGCGCGTCACGCAGCACGAGGCCGGCCTTCGTCAGCTCGAGCTTCTTGCGCCGATAGGTGAACAGGTCGGCGCCGTATTCCTTCTCGAGGAAGGCGATGTGCTGGGAGACGGCGGGCTGGGTGATGTGGAGCTCCTCGGCGGCGCGCGTGTAGTTGAGGGTGCGGCACACCGTGAGGAAGGTCCTTACGCGGAAGTCCTGCACGGGCGCCTCCCTTCTCGTTCTCCTGGCCGTCGTCACCGTATCATAAAACTATCTTATCGTTAGATAAAAACTCATTAGTTTTCATTTGGTATACTGGATGGCAGAATGACTTCACCACGTTCCTGCGCGCCGCTGCGTCCTCCACCGGCGGCGCGTGGTCTGAACGCTTGTCTATACCCGTATGAAAGGCGGCCAATGCGCGAGCTGATAAAGAAGGTCCCCATCCCCACGGCGGGCGTGGCCCTTGGCCTGGCGGCCCTGGGCAACCTGCTCCAGCCCTACACCGAGATTGCCCATGGCGTGTGCGGCCTGCTGGCCCTGGCCCTGGTGAGCCTGCTGGCGGCGAAGATCGTGCTGTTTCCCTCGATGATTCGCGATGACCTGCACAACTCCATCCTGGCCAGCGTGTCGGCCACCCTGTTCATGGCCCTCATGCAGCTGGCGGGCTACCTGGCGCCCGTGGCCATCGTTCCCGCCTTCGGGCTGTGGATCTGCGCGGTGGCGGCGCACCTGTCCCTCATGGTGTGGTTCAGCTTCCGCTTCATTCGCCGCTTCAAGCTGCATGAGGTGTTTCCCACCTACTTCATCTGCTACGTGGGCATCATCGTGGCGTCGGTCACCTCTCCGGCGTTCAACATGGAGTCGCTGGGCTACGGCCTGTTCTGGCTGGGCTTTGCCTGCTATGCCGTGCTGCTGGCCGTGGTCACCCTTCGCTACCTGCGCCATGAGATTCCCGAGCCCGCTCGTCCGCTGTTCTGCATCTACGCGGCGCCGATGAGCCTGTCGCTCGTGGGCTACCTGTCCACCTCGCCCAACCCCAACCCGGTGTTCGTGGGCGTGCTCATGGTGCTGGCCCAGGCGCTGTTCGCGATGGTGCTGACGCGCCTGCCCAAGCTGGTGGCCCTCAAGTTCTACCCCAGCTTCGCGGCGATGACGTTCCCCTTCGTCATCTCGGCCACGGCGCTCTCCAAGGGCGTGGCCTTCCTGACCGGCGCTGGCGTGGCGCTGCCCTTCCCCGAGGCGCTTCAGGTGCTCATCGGCCTAGAGACGGCGTTCGCGGCCATCATGGTACTGTTCGTGCTCGGCCACTACGTGCGCTTCTTCTACGAGCGCGTGGAGCATCCGCAGGCTGCTGCCGTGGTGCAGGAGTCGCAGATGAACGCCCGCTTCGCCGAGAACTTCGAGAACTAATCCCGAGGGCGGGATCCCCCGCTCCTGCCCGCTGTCATAGGAGGCGGCCCGCGAACCTGCTCGCGGGCCGCCTCGCGTTTGTTGGTACAATGGCCCGACGAACCCCTTCGCGAAGGAGCCCCCATGAACTTCCACAACGCCCGCTTCCTGGCCGCCTACGGCACCTCAGCGCAGCTGCCGCCCTCCAACGGCCCCGAGGTCTCCTTCGCCGGCCGCTCCAACGTGGGCAAGTCGTCGCTGCTCAATAAGCTCATGTACCGCAAGGGCCTGGCGAAGGTGTCGTCTACGCCAGGCAAGACCGCCACCATCAACTTCTACGACGTGGACGGCGCCGACTTGGTCGATCTGCCCGGCTACGGCTACGCGAAGGTCTCCAAGTCCGAGAAGGGGCGCTGGTCTGAGCTGATCGAAGGCTACTTCAACCAGGAGCGCGCCTTCGCCTTGGTGGTCTCGCTCATCGACATCCGCCACGAGCCCTCGGCGCTCGACCGCGGCATGGTGGGCTTCTTGAAGGAGGCCGAGCTCCCCTTCGCCATCGCGCTCACCAAGGCGGACAAGCTCTCGAAGCAGCAGGCGGCCAAGCAGCGTGCTGCCATCGTGAAGGCGCTCGACCTGCCGAAGGGGACGCCGGTGGTGGTCACCTCCGCCGAGAAGGGCGGCGGCATCGAGGAGCTGCGCGCCCTCATTTCCCGGGCAGTCGGCGAGTAGGCGAAGCGCGGCTCCCCGGCTACCTGACCTGCCGTGAAAAGGGTACCGGGGGGGGGTATGCGCTTCTCAGTGCCGCTGGGCAGCAAAGGGCCGTAGGAAAGTGCATTTTAGAACTTGATTGTTACATCCAAAACCAGGTCTCGCACTCATTTTCTCGTGCTTGGCTACAATAGAGGGCAGCGCGTCGAATAAGACGGGGGAATCGGGGCCCTCGGCGGCGACACAATCGGGAGAACCTGCGGGGAGAGCCTTCGTACCCCAAGGGATGTCGCACCAGGAGTAGCAACATATGAACACGGTAAGCGTCTTAGTCGTCGATGACGACAGAGAGCAAGCGCATGCGCTCGAGCGCATGCTTGAGCAGTATCCTACCCATAAGACCTTCGAGGTGGAGATCTGTACCAGCCTCGCCGCTCTTGACGAGCGCCTGCGCCGCGGCTTCTCTCCGGACATCGTGTTCATGGACGTCGTGCTCGAGGATTCCGCCGGATCTGCCGGCAACGGCATCACCGCCGTGCAGAAGCTGCTTCAGCAGTGCCCCGGCGTCCAGGTCATCTACGTCACGGGCCACGTCGAGTATTGCACGCGGGTCTACCGCACGAGTCACGTCTACTTCCTCACCAAGCCCCTCCAGCCTGAGGACTTCACCGATGCGCTCGACAAGGCCATCGAGAACCTGGAGGAGCGCATCGCGCGTCCCTTCGGCGTGAAGGTGGGCGGCCGCATCATGCGCGTACTGCCGGCTGACATCGAGTTCGTGGAGAGCGACCGGCGCAAGGTGCGCATCCACCTGGCCGACCAGGTGATCGAGGCCTACGAGTCCCTGGGCGGCATCTCCCGCAAGCTGCCCGGCACCTTCGTGCAGTGCCACAAGAGCTTCCTCGTCAACATGGAGAAGATCGCCGAGATGCGCAGCGACCAGATCGACCTGCTCTCCGGCGCCACCATTCCCATCAGCCAGAAGCGCTCGCGCCCCACGCGCGAGGCCTTCATGGACTTCCTGAAGGAAAGGCTGTAGGCTAGGGGCATCGTCCCTCCGTCGAGCGAGCGTATGCCAGAGAACCTCATTAACTTCCTCACCGGTCTGCCCTGCCAGCTGGTGCTGATCTATGCCGCCACGCGCCTGCTGGATATCCCGCGCAAGGGCTGGTACTGGCTGGTAAGCCTGCTTGTCGTGCTGCCGTTCCTCGTGGCCCAGGATGTTCTGAGGCAGCCGGCGCGGATGCTGTTGGGTACGGCGGGGATGATGGTTCCCTGGCTCGTGTTCGCCCGCGATCCGCTGCCGCGTCGCCTGTTCGTCTCCGTGCTCATCATGCTGGTCGTCGTCATCGCCGAGATACCGCCCACGTTCCTGTGGAGCCACGTCATCGGGCCCGACCTGGCCGTGAAGCCCGCAGCAGGCGTGAACCTCGACTTCTTCATCGCCTCGCACCTGCTGCACCTGGTGGTGCTCATGGGGCTGCTCGTGGTCTTGGAGGCCGTGGAGCGCTGGCTGCGATCCACCAGCACGCGCAACGGCATCGCGCAGTTCATCGGGTTCATCGTGGTGCAGTACCTGCTCATCGCGTTCAGCGTGGGCATCATGGAGGTCACCGGCGACGTGAGCCGTCCCATCGTGCTGGGCAACCTGATCGTGGCGGCGGCGTGCGTGGTGGCCGACGCGTTCTTCTTCCCGCTCATGGAGCGCTACAACCTGAAGGTGCGTGAGGACGAGCGCGCCCAGGTGCTCGCCCTTGAGCTGTCGCACTACCTGGCGCGCTATCGTGAGGTCGAGCGCGAGGTAAGCGCCGTCGCTCGCGTGCGGCATGATCTGAGGAACCAGGCGAACGTGGCGCTCATGCTCATCGCGCAGGGTGCCGTGGACAAGGCGCATGCCTTCGTGTGCGAGCTGCTGGGGCGCGTGGTGGAGATCGTTGGGCTGGAGGGAGAGGCGGCTGCCGACGCGGAGGGTGTGCTGGCCGTGGAGGCGCGGGGCGCCGAGGATGCGGGCGCCGGCACGGCGGCGCGGCGTGCCGATGGGGATGCGGACGATGGCCCGGCAGCCTCTGCCTTGGACGACGTGTCGTGGCGCCGCAAGCCGGCCCGCCCGACGGCGGCCGTGCTGCGCACGCCGCGGCGGCGCGCGCTCATCTCGCTTGTGTTCCCGCTCAGCCAGCTGGTCGTGCTCTCGTTCCTCGTGTGGTACGCGGTGGCCTATCAGCCGCCGCTGTGGGTGCTTGTGGCCGTAGGGGTGGTCGCGGCGCTGTGCATCGTCGCCGACGTCATGCTGTTCCGGGCCCTGTCCGCCATCGACGAGTCCGAGCTGGCAGCCGAGCGCGTGCGTCTGCTGGAGGAGCAGCGCGAGCTGCAGCGCGTGTACTACGAACGCCTGCGCAGCGGCCTGGAGGAGGCGCGCGGCATGCGCGAGGACATCGTGGCCGTGCTGTGCGACCTGGAGCGGCTGCTTGCGGAGGGCCGGGCGGACGAGGCGGCTGAGCGGATCCGGCGCGCTGCGGACAACATGGACTCCGCCGACGAGTACTGCTGCGAGAACCGCGCGGTGGGCGCGCTCATGGCCATGAAGCTGCGCGCCTGCGCGGACGCGGACATCCCCGTGGACTGCCAGATCGTCGTCCCCGAGGATCTGGCCATCTTGGACGTGGACCTGTGCGCCGTGTTCTCCAACCTCATGGACAACGCCATCCGCAGCTGCCGCGCCGTGGAGGGGCCGTGCCGGCGCATCACCATCAAGGCGTGCCTGGTGTCGGGCGTTCTCATGGTCGACCTGCTGAACGGCCGGGTCGCGGAGGGGGAGGGCGACGCCTCCGCCGAGGAGCTCCGCCCCCGCGTGGCCTTCGCCGACCGCGAGCTGCCCGTGGCGTCCCACGGCTGGGGCCTCCAGATCCTGCGAAGCCTGGCCTGCCGCTACGGCGGATCGCTCAAGGCTGAGGCGGAGGACGACTGCTGGTTCCGCACCACCGTCATGCTCATCAACGAGCGACCCGCGAAAAACCCGCCTGGGGGGGGGCGCTCAGCGAAGGTTCCGCTGGCGAGGGCCTCGGCGCCTCGTAGGCGCGCCGAGGACGCTGCCGGCCGAGGCTAGCATCGGGTCTGATGATTGGGCCGAACCGGCGGCATGGGGGTTCTGCGAGTCGCGCCGCCCGGCGTCGGCGGGCTTGCGTCCGGCGTCTGGCGGTGCCCGGGCGCCCCGTTCCTTCCCCGCCTCATCTCCCCAGCGCCGCGCGATAGCCCTATAATGGGAAGCTGCTGAAAAACGGGCGTCCGCGTCGGCGCGGGTGCCCGCATCCGTGATCGCGAGGAGCCCCATGAAGCCTTATAACCCCCACGAGATAGAGCCGCGCCTCCAAGCCCAATGGGAGGCCGATGACGCCTACGCCGTCGTCGAGGACTCGCCCCGTCCGAAGAAGTACGTGCTCGAGATGTTTCCGTACCCCTCGGGCGACATCCACATGGGCCACGTGAGCAACTACACCTACGGTGATGTGGTGGCGCGCTACTCCACGATGCGCGGCTTCGACGTGCTGCATCCCATGGGCTGGGATGCCTTCGGCCTGCCGGCTGAGAACGCGGCCATCAAGCACCACAGCCATCCGGCCACGTGGACGTATCAGAACATCGACACCCAGCGCGCCAGCTTCAAGCGCATGGGCTTCTCCTACGACTGGGACCGCACTGTGGTGGCGTGCGACCCCGAGTACTACCGCTGGGGCCAGTGGATCTTCCTGAAGTTCTGGGAGCGCGGCCTGGTGGAGCGTCGCAACAGCCCGGTCAACTGGTGTCCTGATTGTGGGACAGTCCTTGCCAACGAGCAGGTCATCGAGGGCCGTTGCTGGAGATGCGACTCCGAGGTGGAGAAGCGCGACCTCACCCAGTGGTACTACAAGATCACCGACTACGCCCAGGAGCTGCTGGACGACCTCGATCAGCTGGAGGGCTGGCCGGAGCGCGTGAAGCAGCAGCAGGCCAACTGGATCGGCCGTTCCGAGGGCGCCAACGTCGACTTCATCCTGTGCGACGCCGAGGGCAACGCGCCGGCCGAGCCGGGCGCCGACGACATCATCACCGTGTTCACCACGCGTGCCGACACGCTGTTCGGCTGCAGCTTCTTCGTGCTGGCTCCGGAATACGCCGGGCTGGACGCGCTCGTGGCCGGCACCGACTACGAGGCGCCCGTGCGCGAGCTGGTGGAGGCGTCGAAGAAGGTGAGCGCCGTGGAGCGCGCCATGGGCGATCGCGAGAAGCACGGCGTGTTCACCGGCCGCTACGTGGTGAATCCCATCAACGACGAGTTGGTGCCCGTCTGGGTGGCCGATTACGTGGTGGCCGACTACGGCACCGGCGCCGTCATGGCCGTGCCCTGCGGCGATCAGCGTGACTTCGAGTTTGCCCGCAAGTACGACCTGCCCATCATCCCCATCATCCTGGGGGAGGACGACCCGCTGTTCCCGCAGCTCAAGGACGAGCAGGGGCGTGTGGTGACCGAGGTGGACTGGCCCGAGGCCTACGCCGCCGAGGGCATCCTCGTGCAGTCGGGCCCCTACACCGGCCTGGTGGGCGGCAAGCACTCCCCGGGCGAGGAGGCCGTGGTGGCCGCCCTTGAGGAGATGGGCCGCGGCAGGCGCACCGTGGAGTTTCGCCTGCGCGACTGGCTCATCTCGCGCCAGCGCTACTGGGGCAACCCCATTCCTGCCGTGCACTGCCCGACCTGCGGCGTGGTGCCCGTGCCTGTCGATCAGCTGCCCGTGCGCCTGCCCGAGGACATCGACCTGGCCGCCGGCGAGACGCTCGCCACGCACGAGGGCTTCGTGAACACCACCTGCCCCGTCTGCGGCGCGCCGGCCAAGCGCGAGACCGATACCATGGACACGTTCACGTGCTCGAGCTGGTACTACATGCGCTACACCGACCCGCACAACGACCAGGCCCCCTTCGATCCGGCCAAGGCCAACAGCTGGATGCCCGTCGACCAGTACATCGGCGGCATCGAGCACGCCATCCTGCACCTGCTTTACAGCCGCTTCTTCACCAAGGTGCTGCGCGACTGCGGGCTGCTCGACTTCGACGAGCCGTTCACCAACCTGCTGTGCCAGGGCATGGTGCTCGACGCCAACGGCGAGGTCATGAGCAAGTCCAAGGGCAACGTGGTGTCGCCCGAGGAGATGATCCGCGACTACGGCGCCGACTCCGTGCGCGCGGCCATGCTGTTCATGGGCCCGCCGGACAAGGAGAAGCTGTGGAACGAAGACGGCCTGGCCGGCATGGCGAAGTTCCTCAACCGCCTGTGGCGCCAGGTGAACGACCTGGCGGGCGCCGCGGGGGAGGACACGCTGTTCGAGGCTGCCCCCGACCCTGAGGCCGCCGTCAAGGTGGCGCAGAAGCTCATGCGCGAGCGCCATCGCGTGGTGGGGAAGGTGAGCGACGACTTCGACCGCAACAACTTCAACACCGCCATCGCCGCCATCATGGAGCTGTCGAACGTGACGGGCGAGTATCTGCGCGCGTTCTCGCCCGAGGCGCGCGGCGCCTGCCCCGACCACCAGGCGCTCGACGCCGAGGTGGCCGCGACGCTCGTGAAGCTCATGGCGCCCATCGCCCCGCACTGGGCCGAAGAGCTGTGGCAGACCGTGCTCGGACACCCCGACTCATCGGTGCACGCCCAGCCCTGGCCGGAGTACGACCCGGAGGCTGCCAAGGCCGACGAGGTGGAGCTGGCCGTGCAGGTGAACGGCAAGGTGAAGGCCAAGATCACCGTGGCCGCCGACGCGTCCGAGGAGGCCATCCGCGAGGAGGCCCTGGCCGCCGTGGCCCGCGCCCTGGAGGGCAAGGACGTGAAGAAGGTGGTCGTCGTGGCCGGCCGCCTGGTGAACGTGGTGGCTAAGTAGGGCGGCGCGAAGGGTCTTCGCTTGCGTGGGCGTCCGCTTTTGCGGGCGCCCACTGCTATTGGGGGCCCTGTGCGCGTTTGCCGCTGGCGTCCCTGTCGACGGCGCCGGCGTCCCGCCCCCACCCTGGCCCCGGCGCTCCTCACTTGTCGTCGGCGTCTCCCGTTTGTTGGCGCTCCCGTCGTCCCGCCCCGGTCCCGCCCCTCGACTCCCGGCCCCCGGCGTTCCGACCCCCCCGCTTGCCGGCGCCTCCCCATGCCCGGCAGAGAATCCTGCCTTTTTTTGGCAAGCGATGACGGGTCTGCAACATTTTTTCGGCCCTTTTCGCCGACTGCGGGAAAACCCAGCGGATTCAACAGAGTCTGACCAGGGCAAACGCCTACGCCTGCTCAGGCAGCCCGCCGTTTAACCCCAGGAAAAGTTGCAGACCCGTCATCGCTTGCCACGCAGAAGGCGTTTTCGCGCCCGGCTCTATGTCCATCGTCTGAAACCCCTCGGAGGCCCCTGCGTGCCGCGAGGGCCTCTGCTATGATCGATCGCACCTTACCCGCACCCGAATCTCAAGGAAGTGCTGCCGCCCATGTCCCGCCGTTCCAAAGGCCCCGTGCGCCGCCTCCTGGGCATTGCCCTGAGGGTGGTCGTGGGCTGCCTGCTGGCGGCGCTCCTTATCGTCGGTGGGGCCAACCTCATCACGGTGATGTCTACGCGCGACAACGTGCACACCGTCTCCGATCTGGCTGACTTTGACGCCGATGCCGTGGTGGTTCTGGGTGCGTCGGTGAAGCCCGACGGGACGCCATCCGACATCCTGCAGGATCGCCTGGAGACGGCCGTCTCCCTCTATCGCTCGGGGGCGACTGGCGCCATCATCGTGAGTGGCGACAACCGCACGTCCCACTACAACGAGTCGGCGGCCATGAAGGCCTACTGCGTGGCGCTTGGCGTGCCGAGCGAGGACGTCTACGAGGATCACGCGGGCTATTCCACCTACGAGTCGATGTACCGTGCGCGCCATGTGTTCGGCGCCGAGCGCATCATCGTGACCACCCAGGCGTACCACCTGTACCGTGCCATGTTCGCCGCCCAGGGCCTGGGCATGGAGACGCGCGGCGTGGCCAGCGATCACGGCGCCTACGACAATCAGCGCATGTACAGCTTGCGTGAGGCCGTCGCTCGCACCAAGGACTTCTTCAACACCCTTCTTCAGGTTCCCGTGGAGTCCGCTCATGACGCTGCGCCCGTCAACCTTGCCGATTCCGGCGACTTGACCTGACGCTGTTCCGATCCGATCTAATCGCCCATGTGGACGCCATGAATAACGGCGGCTACGCGGGGGCTTTGCTTTATACTGAAAGGCTGTACGCCGTCCAATGCGGCGTGTGTCGTTGACAGAACCTCCGCCCGTCGGAGCCGAAGGCAAGGCTGGACTCATGACCCTGATGGATCTGCTGAAACTGCTGAAGCGCAACTGGAAGATGGTCGTGGCGCTGCCCGTCGCGTGCATGCTCGTGTGCGCCGTGGTGCTGGTCGTCATGCCCAAGACGTATTCCGCGACGGCGAACGTGTCGGTGTCGGGGGAGCCGGGCGGCATCGGCGGCGTGGCCGAGGGCCTGGCCAAGGAGAAGAGCTCCGGCAAGCTCGAGGTCACGGCCAAGGCCAACACCACCAACAAGACCGTCGCCATCACGGCTGAGGATGTGAACGGCCAGAGCTGCGTCAACACGGTCAACGAGGTGGCCGGCAACCTCAAGACGCAGGCCGCTACGCTCTATCCTAACGTGCAGGTGCAGGTGGCCAACGCCAGCGCGGCGGTTGACGTGTCGCCAAGCCTGGTGAAGTACTCGGCCGTGGCCTTCTTGGCCGGCTTGTTCGTGGCGGTGTGCATCGTCGTGCTGATGGATATGCGCCGTGCTCCCGTGCACAGCGCCGCGGAGGTGGAGGAGGGGCTCAAGATTCGCCAGCTGGGCGACCTGCCGTTCCCCACGCCGGAACACGCGCGCGAGGCGTTCCTGGCCAACATCCGCTTTGCTGGCGAGGGCGAGCGCGCGCTGTGCGTGGTGCCAGTGGGCGGTACGCGCAATTCGGTGCTCGCGTGCTTGGAGCTGGCCCAGGCGGCCAGCCAGGCGAAGGTGAAGACGCTGCTCATCGAGGGCGACCTGGCCGAGGGCGCGCTTGACGCCATGCGTGGCGACCAGGGCGGACGCCGTGCTGTGGGTCTGGCGGACGTCGTGTCGAAGCGAGCCAAGCTGGACGCGTGCGTTATCCCCTTCGCGCCGTCGGTGGACTACCTGCCCGCCGGCAGCCCGCTCGTGAACCCGGTGACCATGCTGGGCTCCTCGGCCTTCGAGAAGTTCGTCGCCGAGGCGAAGGAGCATTACAGCCTGGTGGTGGTGAACACGTCCGATCCGGCTAACCATGCGGACTTCGCCTACATCGCGCATGCAGTGGGCAACACGGTACTGGCCCTGGCTGAGTTCGAGACGCCTACGGCCGAGTTGGCCGAGGTGGCCAATCAGCTGGACATCGCGTCCGCCAAGGTGCTGGGCTTCGTGATGGTGCAGCCCCCAGCCCCGGCTGGCGGCCGTGGCGGCCGTGGCGCGCGTACGAGCCGCTCCCACAGGGCGAGCGAGTCCAAGACGTCCATGGAGCGCCTCAAGGCCGCTACGCCCAAACGCTCTCGACGGTAGGGGAGCGCGAGAAACAGTAGCTTTCTGATAGCTGCGTTTGTATACGGATGCGTATACAAACGCAGCTATTTTGTTTTAGTCAGTAGTTCTCATTTTGTTATTCATGCTGCGATTGTATACAAAATCGTATACAATCGCAGCATGAATAACTCATCATGGAAAGAAGAACTTCAAAGTCTCGCCGCCTCTCAGTGGGGGCTTTTTACGGCTGCCCAAGCGCGGGAGCTCGGCATCCAGCGAAATCAAATAGCGCGCCTCGTAAAACGCGACCTGGTCGAATCGATTGACTACGGTGTCTACCGATTCTCGTCTGGCTATGAGGCGAGCCATGCTGACTTGAAGGCCGCATGGCTATCGCTTTATCCGAAGAAAACCGCATACGAGAGAATGGCCGAGCAGCCGTTTGATGCGGTGGTCCGGGGGCGCACGGCGGCATTTCTTCATGATCTGGGTGATTTTTATCCGACGCCGTTCTCGTTTGCGGTCAGCAAGCGACGCCAGACGCGCAGGGGCAACATCCACTGCCTTCTCGAAGAGGTAGGGCCGCAGGATGTCGCCTTCGTTGACTCGCTGCCAGTAACGTCGGTGGAAAAGACCATTGCCGATTTGATTCGAGAGGGGGAGGATCCGACCCTTCTTGGGCAGGTGGTGAAAGATGCTGCTCGAAAGGGGCATGAGTTTGATACGGCTCGTCTTTCCGTGCTTCTGAACCCTCTTTCGACAAGGTCTGGGTACGAAGATGGAGAGTCCTTTGCTTGCATGCTGCTGAGCAAGAATGCAGGCGATGTTCAGAAAGAGAGGTTCCGCCAGATCCTGAGTGCCTTACAAGCTTCACGGGGAGAGGAGGGGATCCCGGCGCTCCACCTCAATTCGAGAAGTCACGCCAAGTCTCCAGATTCACCGACAAACCCCGAGTGTATCCAGAGACTTTCGTCCGATGAATGGGTTTTGTCCTTGGCATTGAGGAAGAAAAGACTTTAATATGGCCTAACCTAATTGAGCGGCGTGGTTGGAGGGGCATATGGCAAATGGTAGCTATAAAACGCCCGATGCGATGGAGATGGCGGTGAAGGCTGCCGCCAAGGCCTCTTCGCAAGACACCAATCAGGCCCTCCTCGATTATTATCACGATCGCTTCCTTTCGCGTATCTTCAGTGAGGACGATCCGCGCTTCATCCTCAAAGGCGGCCGAGGGATGCTTGCTCGGCTGGTAGATGTCCGGCGGACGAGGGACACGGACATTTTCTATTCTGGCGATGACATAGGAGAGGCTGTTGACGAGCTTGTTAGGCTGGGCGGCAAGGATTTGGACGATTTTCTGACCTATCGGCTAGAATCCCTTGAAGTGATTGTGGAGGAACAGGGCTATCGGAGCGGGAGGCGCCTTCGATTCACCCCCGTTCTGGGCGGTACGAAGGAAATACGCCCGCATGTGGTCATCGATCTTGTGGTGGATCCTGCGGTCGTTGTCTCTCCTGATGTGGTGAATCCTGTGAACAGCCTTGTTGTTAAAGGGATCGACACACCGTGCTATCTGGTATTTCCCGTCGCGAATGCCGTTGCCGACAAGGTGGTTGCCACGATGCTCCCCTGTCCGAATGGCTCGCGATCGAGTCGTGTGAAGGACCTCGTGGATCTGGTCAGATACGTTCTTAGCGAAGAGCTTGCCGGAGATTATCTGCGTGGGGCGGTGTGTTCTGAGTTTCGCCTGCGGGGAGCCGCGATACCGGATGCGTTCTCTATTCCCGATGCCTGGCGCAAGGAGCTGCTCAAGGGCTATCGGAAGCTGGCGAAGGAAGCACGTCTGCCCAAGGAGTGTCTTGATGTCGAGTATGCGAGAGACGTGGTGGCTCGCTGTCTCGACCCCGCTCTGTCAGGGGACTGCGTCGGTTGCGTATGGAGCCCAGAGAGACTGCGCTGGGAGTAAGCCCTGTCCGCATCGACTCTTGACGTGACGGCTGTCGAGGGGCCGCGCCGAGCGTGGCCCCTCTTTTGCTAAGTGGGAAAGGTGGCATTTACCAGGGGTTTCATCTGTCACGTGCCCAGGGTGCGTGTTTGTGCGCATTCTGTGTGTAAACGATGGCTCGGTGCTCGTATCCGCGTCGGTGAGTGGCGGGCAAAACCCCTGATAACGGTGGCTTTTCCATCTGTTGTTCCATAAAAGCAGTCGAAGGATCTTCTGAAATCGGAAAAACGGCATGGGGGGGGGTCTCACCTGACGCACTCATGACGACGTGTTATCATTACTCCCGTATTGGACGCCTGCGACCAGCTGTTTTGCGCCTTGGCGCGCAGCTCGCGAGCGCCCGGTCAACGGGATGCACGTATTCCCCTTCAGGGGAGGCTCGGTGCGGCTGGAGTTTACTCTAGATCGCGTCATTGTTACGATTGTCCCGAACATAGCCCGAAGGAGCGAAGACGACGCCACGCGCGCGCTTCGTGAGCTCAGGCGAATGAAGAGCGCTTATTTCTTCTTGCAGATGCAAGGGGCGAAGCCATGCCGGGCGCCTTGGCGTCTTTGCGCTGGCAGCAGGGGAGGCTACGTGCCTCCTCGGCCGCTGGCGTGCCGGCTTGAAGCCACGGGGCTGTGCTCCGATGGCAACGCATACCCTGCGCATCGCGAAGGACGTGATTGATGTGTGGTATGTCGTGCAGGTGGCCGCCGGCCGTGAGGCCAACGCCGAGGCGATGATTCGTCGCTTTGTCGACGAGGGGGCTCTCGAGGAGTGCTTCGTGCCCCGCTATGAGCTGATGAAAAGCTTCCGCGGCGAATGGCGGCTGTGCACCGCCAAGCTGTTTCCCGGGTACGTGATTGTGGTGACTGACGACATCGACGCGCTTGAGGCCGAGCTTCGCAAGGTGCCGGCCTTCACCAAGCTTCTGGCCAGCGGCGATGCGTTCTTGCCGCTTGCACCCGAGGAGATCGACTGGATAGCTGCCTTCACCGAGAGCGGCGATCGGGTGATCGAGATGTCCGAGGGCGTCATCGAGGGCGATCAGGTTCGCATCACCAAGGGGCCGCTGCGGCACCACGAAGGCTGGATCAAAAAGATCAACCGTCATAAGCGCTTAGCGTATCTGGAAATCGAGATGTTCGGAAGAACACTAGAGGCAAAAGTAGGACTGGGGATTGTCAGAAAGACCAGTTGACAAGGGAATAGGGAAAGGTCTTGGCGCCTAGCGCAACCATGGCTGCTGATTCGGAAGAGTTGTGCGGGCCTGAGGCGTCGCGTCCCCGCCGGCGCATGCAGTCGAGCCCCTCGCAGTCCGGCGCGATGCTGCTCACCT
>CANSES010000026.1 GCA_947645965.1 uncultured Enterorhabdus sp.
TTCAGCAGCACATGGCCCGACGTGGGCCGATCCACCCCGCCGATGAGGTGCAGCAGGGTGGATTTCCCCGAGCCCGACGACCCCACAATGGCCACGAACTCGCCCTCGGCCACGGAAAACGACACGTCGTCCAAGGCCCGCGTAGCCGCCTCGCCCTCCCCGTAGATCTTCGTCAAATGGCTGACGGTCAGCATATCCATGCCATCACCTTTCTCCTGCGATTCCAATCTACGGAACAGTATGGGCAAGCCTTCTTGCTCACCCCTAACGCGCCCATTACGATGCTGTAATGGAGAAGAAGGCCGCTACCGCCTCCCAAGGCGCTTCTCGGCAGCTTTGTAGACAGCGCTCTTGTCGCGACGGCCGATGGCCACAATCTCAACGATTTCCACCGTGCCGTCTTCCAAAATACGGAAGACAAGGCGGATACCCGCCTCGCGCCATTTGAGCTTCTTGCATCCGGCCAGCGCCCCATGAAGTGGAGCACCCAGTTCGTCAGCACGCTCTTCGAGCTTGCGGAGACCCACGTCAACCAGGCGCCGCGTCGATCCATCGAGTTTCACGTACTCCTTGCGGGTGCCCTCGTCAATGAAGGCGAGCCGGTACCGCCCGCTCACTCGAAAAGCTCCTCGTCGGGAATGGCGCTGGCGTCAATGGCCTCGAACGCTTCGTGGGCGTCTTCGCCAAGGACCTCCCTGAAAGAAATGGGACGATGGTCGGGATCGGCATCGGCAGCCGCTATGCGCTCTGCCGCGATGCGATCGAACTCGAGCTCGCGAAAGTACTGGAGCTCGCCGTACATCCTCTCATAGGTCTCATAGTCGAGAAGGACGGAATCGATGCCGTTGCGACCGGAAATGTACTGGGGCGATGTGCGAGCACGCTTCCTGAGAGCCGAAAACTCCTTGCTCGCCACCGTAGCCGACACAATTTGATCGCGCGTGAATGTCGGCTTTTCCAAAATCGTTGGCGCCATAGTCTCCTCGCTTTCCTAGGAAATAAAATCCATATTTCATTTCATATTGTACTATGGATTTTAAGACACCACTTAAGTTGTAACCGAGACCGAAAGATTGGCGCCTCAAGACAGATAATGCTCCATATTTCGAACGTTATGCCGCTTAATGTTCGAAATATGGAGCATTAACCCGTAGTCCAAATTCTACACCACGAGCTTCGGGAAGGCGATTTCGAAGCGGGCGCCGCCCTCGGGATTGTTGGCGGCCCGCAAGGTGCCGCCCTGGGCCGAGATGAGGGCCTGGGCCAGGGAAAGGCCGATGCCAAAGCCAGCAGGCTGGCGCACCTCATCGATAACAGCCGCAGCCACGGACGGGTGTGCTCCGGCGGCGCCGGTGCCCCCGCCGTCTTCCCCGTCCTGGAGGCCGTTCGCGCCCCTTGTGTCTTCCGCGCCCCGAGCCCCCTCGTCGCGACCGCGGTAGAAGCGCTCGAAGATGTGGGGCAGATCCTCCGCCGCGATACCGGGGCCCGTGTCGCTCACTGCCAAGGTGGTGGCCAGGGCATCTTCCCGCACGGTCACCGTCACGGTGCCGCCGGCGGGAGTGTGCTCCATGCAGTTCTTCACGATGTTCTCCAAAGCCTCGGCGCTCCACGGGGCATCGCCGACGAAGGTGGCGGCCTCGTCCACATCCATCACCAGGTTCACATCCCGCAGATCCATGGCCGTGGCCAAGGGCCCCACGGCCCGACGGGCCACCTCGCCGGCCCGTACGTCGCGGCGCTCCACGTGCATGGCGCCCGCGTCCACCTTGGCGATTTTAAGCAGCGTGGTCACGAGCCAGGACACCTGGTCGAGCATCCCCTCCAGCTCCCGCACGAGGCGACGGCGCTCCCGCCCGTCGTCGGTGCGCTCGATGAGGGGTAACATGAGGCCGATGGCCGTCAGCGGCGTGCGAATCTGATGGGACACGTCGGCCAGGGCGTCGGCCAGGGCGTTGCGCTCGTGGGACAACTGGTCACGCGTGCGCCCCAGGCGCGCGACCATCTTCGCCAGCTCACTCGTCAGAATTGCCACGTCGCCCTCGCGGCACGTGGAGAAGTCCACCCGTCGGCCGCCGTGCAGCACCTCGTCGATCTCGGTTGCCAGGCGCATGATCTGGCGATGGCGGTACAGCGAGATGCCGCAGAAAAGCCCGAGGGACACCAGCCCCATGGCCACCACCCACAGCTTCGCATCAGCCGGGGCCAGCCACGCCAGCACCGCGCAGAGGGCCGTCAGCACCGCCGCCTGGCGCAGCAGCGCGGCATAGGAGCCCATCTACTCCCCCACCTTGTAGCCGAGCCCGCGCACCGTCACGATAATCTGCGGATCGGACGGGTCGGTCTCCACCTTCTCCCGCAGACGCTTGATGTACACGTTCAGGGCGTTGTCCGACACATACTCGCCGGCGCTGTCCCAAATGGCGTCGCGCAGCATCTCGCGGGTGACGAGCCTGCCCTTATGCTGCAGAAAATAGAGCAGCAACCGGTACTCCAGCGCCGAGAGGAACACCTCGACGGCTCCCTTGGTCACCGCGCCCGATGTCACATCCAGCCGCACATCGCCGGCGGCAAGCACGCTTTCGGCCGCTCCCGTGCGCCGCAGGGCCCCGCGCATGCGGCTCACCAGCTCGCGGGCGCGGAAGGGCTTGGCAATGTAATCGACGGCCCCCATATCGAGGCCGGCCACGGTGGAGTACTCGTCGTCGGAGGCGGTCAGGAAGATGGCGGGCATGTCCGGCGCCACCTCGCGGGCGGCCGCGCACACGGCGAACCCGTTGCCCTGGGCCAGGGTCACGTCCAAAAGCGCGATATCGAAGCGCTCGGCAGCCAGGCGCGCGCAGGCCCCGTCCTGGGTCGCCTCCGCCGTGACCGCAAAGCCCTCATCGGCCAACAGCTCCGACAGCGTGCGCACGATGGCGCTGTCGTCTTCCACCAAAAGCACGCGCATAATGCCCCTTTCTCGTTCGGGCACCATCATAGCGAAAGCGCCCCAGCTGCGGGACGCTTTCGCGAAAAACCTGGGGTTGCTTACGGAAGCGTAATGGCTAGGCCAGGTGCGCGGCCACCACTTCCACGAGGCGACCGGCCACAGCGCGCTTGCTCATAAGGGGCAAAAGCACCTCGTCATCAGCCGTGACCAGCCATACCTCATCGTCGTCGGTGCCGAAGGCGAGTCCGTCGCCCACCTGGTTCGCCACGATCATGTCGGCATTCTTCTTCTGCAGCTTGGCGTGGGCGTTCATGAGCACGTCGTTGGTCTCGGCGGCAAAGCCCACCACGTACTGGCCAGGTCGTTTGCCCGCAGCCAAGGTAGCCAGAATGTCGGGGTTCTCGGTCAGGGGCACGTTGGCCAGGGCCGCATCGTCGCGGCCCTTCTTCAGCTTGCGGTCGGCCGGATTCGCCGGACGCAGGTCGGCCACAGCCGCGGCGAAGATGGCCGCATCGGCTGTGGGGAACACCTCGGAGGCAGCGGCCAGCATGTCGCGGGCCGTCTTCACGGGCACCACTTCTACCCCGGCCGGCGCCCCCAGGGCCACGGGCCCCGACACGAGCACCACCCGGGCACCGGCGGCAGCCGCGGCCTCGGCTATGCAATAGCCCATCTTGCCCGAAGAGTAGTTGGAAATGTAGCGCACCGCGTCGATGGGCTCCACCGTGGGGCCCGCCGTCACGAGCACCGTGCGGCCCGCGAGCGCGCCGGCTGGCATCGTCGCCGCCCCATCGGCCACAGCCGCCGGCAGCGGAGCAGCGCTGGCCGCAGGTGCACCGGGTGTCGCAATCTCCCCCGATGCCGCTGACATCAGCCCATCACCGGCCCCGGGCACGTCCGCCGCTTCCCCCGACGCCGCGCCGGCCGCCACGACACTCCCTGAAGTTGACACGCAAGGCACCGCAGCTCCAGCCACCGGCTGCGCCCCTTCGTCGCCTGAGGCGCCGCGGCCCGCAGAAACGGCGCGCAATGATTCAACCACCGTGGCGAACGGCACTTCCCCATAGGACTCGCAGGCAGCCCGCAGGGCTTCCTCGCCCACCCGCTCGGTCAGGAGCGCCAAGGTCTCGCGCACCACGACGGCCGGGTCGGCCAAGCGGCCGCGCCCCACATCGCCACAGGCCAGGTATCCCGCATCCCCCTCGATGAAGCGCACGCCGCGCGCCCGCAGCGTGGCCATGTTCTCCTGAGTGGGCGCCGCCTCGTACATGTGCACGTTGGCCGCCGGAGCGATGGCCAGCGTGGCCGTGGTGGCCAGCGCCGTGGTGGACAGCAGATCATCGGCAATGCCGCAGGCCACCTTCGCCATCATGTTGGCCGTGCAGGGGGCGATCAGGAACACGTCGCACTCCTGGGCAAGCGAGATATGGTGGATGGGGTCGGACGGATCGTCGAACAGACCCACGGCCACCTTCTCGTGGGTGAGCGCCCGGAAGGTTACCGGGTCCACGAAGTGCGTGCCGTGCTCGGTCATGACCACCTTCACCCGCACGCCCGTCTTCTGCAAACCGCGCACGATCTCGCAGGCCTTATAGGCCGCGATGCACCCGGTCACGCCCACCAAAACACAGGGCCGCTCCACGCTCATTTGCTCTCCTTCCAAAAGGTTTCCGCCCATTATACGCGACCGAGCAGCGAAAAGGGCGGCCTAAAGGCCGCCCCTACGGTAGGTATGTTGCAACAAAATCAGCGGGCGGCTACGGCTAGGGCGGCGAAGGGGACGCCCTCTCGACGACCTCTGATCGCCCCGCGGAGAACGCGGCCCTTAAGAAGCAGATTCCACTTCAGCAGCAGCGATGCCGGGACAGTACCGACCCATGTGCGTCATCCCCTCTGCTTCTGCAGCCGCGTTCGCAGCGGGATAAGCGATCAGCGGACGGCGAGAGGGCATCCCCTTCGCCGTCCGCGGCCCCGCAGCTTCTTACATGTTCACGCAGTGGATCTTCTCGCCGCGCTCCAGGTAGGCCATGACCTCCTCCACGGCCATCTTGGCGCAGTTGTCCTCGGCCTCGGCGGTAGACGCGCCCAGATGCGGCATGACGATGGCGCGCTCCATCTTCACCACGGCCGGGTTCGCGAAGTCGGTCACGTAGGCGGAAACCTTGCCGCTCTCCAGGGCAGCAGCCATGGCCGCATCGTCCACGAGCACGTCGCGGGAGAAGTTCAGGAACACCACGCCGTCCTTCATCTGGTCGATGGCGTCGCCGTTGATCATGAGCTTGGTGGCGGGCAGCGCCGGCACGTGGATGGTGATGAAATCGCAGGCCGGATACAGTTTGGCCAGGTCGTCGGTGAACTCCACCGCAGGCGAAATACGCTCGTGCACGGTGATGCCGTCCATGGCCGGGTCGTAGCCGATGACCTTCATGCCCAGCGCCTCGGCCGCGCTCGCCACCTTGGCCCCAATGGCCCCCAGGCCGATGACGCCGAGGGTCTTGCCCATGATCTCGCCGCCGGCGAACTGCTTCTTGGCCTTCTCGGCGGACTTGCCCACGTTCTCGTCGTCGGCGTTGTCGCGCACCCAGGCCACGCCGCCGATGATGTCGCGGGAGGCCAGCAGCATACCGGCCAGCACCAGCTCCTTCACGGCGTTGGCGTTGGCGCCCGGGGTGTTGAACACGGCGATGCCGGCCTCGGCGAAGGCGTCGAGCGGGATGTTGTTCACACCGGCGCCAGCGCGGGCCACGGCCTTCAAGTTCGCGGGAATGTCCATGGCGTGCATGTCGGCGGAGCGCACCAGGATGGCGTCGGCCTCTTCCACGTTGTCGGTCAGCTCGTAGTCACCGGTGAGCAGATCAAGGCCGACGGGAGAGATATTGTTCAGGCAGTGAATCTTGTACATGGGGCGCTCCTTCTCGCGATATCCGCGGAACCTGGTTCAAATACCACCCGCAGCATACCGCGAAACCGCGCCCGTCCCGCGCCGCCGCCGCACAGACGGGTCAAATGCGCACGGGGATGGCGATTACGCGCCCGAAGGGGCGTTGGCGTGGTGGACGAAATCGGTGATGCGGGCGACGAACAGCGACTCGCGCTCGGCCAGGGTGCCGAGGCTCTCGCCCTCTTCCCCGATGTAATACAAGGTGGTGGTCAGCACCATGCCCACCAGGGCAACCGACTCGAAGACGGGATCCAGCTCGGGACGCACGGTGCCCTCGCGCTGGCCGCGCAGCAGCTGATCCTGCAGCAGGGCCAGCAGACGACGCTCGTAGCCGCGCATCACCGCCGACCAGGCGCGCCCGGGCCGCCACAGCTCAGCCACGAAGAAGCGGCCGAAGGCAGCGTTCTCGAAGATCACCGAGGCGAACAGCTCCACCATGGTCACCAGGGCCTCGCGGGCGGAAGGGGCCTCGGCGGCCACGCCCTCGAACGACGCGATCAAGTCCCCGATGCCCTCCACCAGGATGCTCTCGGCAATATCGGCCTTGCTGGAGAAGTGGTAGTAGGCCACGCCCTTCGACACAC
Source organism: uncultured Enterorhabdus sp. (assembly GCA_947645965.1). The sequence goes on from CANSES010000026.1 coordinate 6,455, forward strand.
CGGCCTCCTCCACGATGCGATCCACCGTGGCCTCGGCATAGCCGCGCTCGGCAATGACCGCCAGGGCGGCGTCCAGCAGCTGACGACGGGTGGCGTCCGCCTTGGTCGTCTTTCTCTTCTGCTGCGCCACGCTGCCCTCCGTCGGCCTACCTCTCGAATCCCGTTGATTATACCGCTGTCCGCACGGGCGCATTCGCGGATGCCGCCCATCATCAATTCCCCAATTTCATGACCTATTAACTTAGCGTAAACAACCGATAATCCCTGATAACGACCGATATTCCCCCTCTTTTTCAACCCTTTGTCGCCAAACGGGAAAACGAATTGCTACAATGCCGCCTGAAACATCCTCGACCAAGGCGAAAGGCATTTGCCATGGCAGCGAAGATCATACCGTTTCCCGCCGATGCTCGGTCGGCCGTACAAGGGGCGCCTCGGATCACCGACGGCGGTGCGGCCTGGAACCTGATCGTCGAGCTTGTCCCCAGCGAACAGACCCCCGCGCGCAGCGCCGCCGTGCAGCCCGACGCCTCCCTGGCCGACCTGCACCGCATCCTTGCGCGCCTGTTCGGCTGGGACCCCTCCCACAATTATTTCTTCAGTTACGGCAGCTGCCGTTTCGAAGATCCCGAGCTGTTCGCCGGCCACGACCGGCTGTCGGCCCAGTGCCGTAAGATCTACTCGGCCGCCGACGCGCCCGTCAGCGCCGTCCTGACCCACCAGACCGACGCCCTGTTCTACGTGTACGACCTGGTCCACACCTGGGAGCTGCGCATCTCCCGCAACCACGCGGTGCCCCTCGAGCAGTTCGGCTAGACCGAAGGCGCGAAACGGCGCCCGAACCCCGGCCGCGGCCCCCTACCGCCCCTCGCGCTTCAGCGGCAGCGAGCGCCCCTGGCGCTGGAAGCTGTGGCACCCGGCCATCTCGGGGGTGGCCGGCCGCACGGCGATCTTGCGGATGCGCAGCCCCAGGCGCCGCGCCTGGCTGCGGATGGCGTCCCCGTAGGCGCCCACGATCCGCTCCATACCCTCCGGGTCGTCCACGAACAGCACGAGCCAGTAGTTCTTCTCGTCCTGGATCTTGCCGTCGCGCCGCGAACCGGTCTCGGTCGGCTCGCGCAGCAGCACCTCGTCCAGCACCGCGCCGCGCACCTGCTCCAAGAACGCCCAGGCCAGGTCGATGTCCTCGAACACCAGGCAGGTGGCCGTCTTCACGATGTCCAGCCCGCGCGACTCGTCTTCCTCGCGCCACACCCGCGCCGGGGCCTTCCCTGCCGAGTCCGCACCCGCCGGCCCCGCGCCCGCGCCGCCGGCCGTGGGGCCCTCGGTCAGCTCGGGAAACAGCTTGCGCTTGCGCATGTCCCATTTCGCCGGCAGAAAGCGCAGCTCGTCCACGGTCAGGCCCTCCGCCTGCAGGGCCTGCAGCAGCACCGCCTGCCAGGCGTCCACCTCGGTGCGGGCCGCCGGCTCGTCCAGATAGATGCCGAACACCCAGCGCTCGCGGTGCTTGTCGGGCCCCTTGCGCGGCCGCTCGTCGCGGGCGATGTAGATGCCGTTGGTGTGGGCCAGCACGAAGCGCCCCACCTCGGGCCGGGCGCGCCAAGTGCGCTCCACGGCCGCCCGGTAGCGCTCCTTGTTGCGCGAGCGCTTCAGGGCCGCGGCGGCCTCGGGCCCCAAATCGGCCACCAGCGCGCTCAATCCCGTTGCCAGACTCTGCATCGCGCCCTCCTTAGGTTAAGTCGCCCGACTCGGCCAGCGACACCGCATCCCCGCCCGTGTCCACAGGCAGCTGCAGCAGCGCCGCGAAGAAGTCCTTGGTGCGCGCCATCACCTCGCGCAGACTGTAGCTCACCTGATTATGATAGGCGCCCTTGTCGGTGGGCACGCCCCACACCTCCATGCCCAGCTGGTCGGCGATAAACATGGCCCGATACAGATGATAGGCCTGGGTGGCCACCACAATGCGCTCGGCCCCGAACACGTACCGCGCACGGTACATGGAATCGTAGGTGGTCACGCCGGCATGGTCCACGTACACGTCCTCGCTCGGCACGCCCAGCGACACGCAGTAGGCCTTCATGGCATCGGATTCGTCGTAATGGGAAGAACGGTTGTCTCCGCTGCAGATGATGGCCCGCGCCGCGCCGGCCTTGTACAGATCCACGGCCACTTCCAGGCGGTCCGCCAAAATGTCGCTCGGCCGCCCGTTGGCGTACACGCTGGCTCCCAGCACCACCACGGCATCAGCCGGCGCCTCCGCCAGCTCATCGGCCAGCTGGGACACCGTGTGCACCTGCCCGCGCGTCGTGGCCACCGTGACCCCGTTGGCCACGACCACCACTGCCAGCGCCGCAAGGACCGCACAGACAAGGACGCGCAGACAGCGCGCCACCAGCGAAAGACGGCGGGAACGATCGCGAGCCACGGGCACCTCCCTGCGCAGCTTGACGGACGGAAGCGTTCACTATAGCAAATTTGCCCGCGCCCCAGCCGATCTTTGGGAACGCCACGGGGTCATTCGATGAAATGCCCAGATAAACTTGGCATTAAAGTTGGTATACTACGAAAGATAAAACGTTGCCCTTCCGTAACGTTACTGTAATCGACTCAGCACTCTTCGAAGGACGCGCGTCATGTATCATTGCCCGGTTAACATCTGTCTCGTGGGCCTTTCCGACGAGCTGGCTTCCATCGTGGAAACCACTGAGCCCTTGTTCCCGTTCTCCCACACGGTGCTCTGCACGCCGGCGCCCGACCCCGCGGCCATCGCCCGGGCCGATGCCCTGTTCGTCGATGTCACCGACCGCGACGCCACCGCCTGGATCACGGAGGCCCTGACCGCGAAGAAAAGCTGGGCGAAATTGGTGGTCATCGCCAGCCACGAGCAGATGACCGAGCTGACCGAGCTGTTCGACGCCATCGCCGACATCTGGATCGCTCCCTTGTCCGTGCAGGAATTCTCGTTCCGCTTCGAGCTGTGGCAGAAGGTCTGCCGCCGCGAGGCCGAGGCCTGGGAAACCGAGCAGTACCTGGAGGCCACCATCAACTCCATCCCCTGCCTGGTGTGGTACAAGTCGAAGGACGGCATCCACCACAAGGTGAACGACGCCTTCTGCGCCACGGTGAACAAGACGAAAGACGACGTGCAGGGCCGCGGCCACGCCTATATCTGGGACGTGGAGGCCGACGACCCGGCCTGCATCGAATCCGAGCGCCAGGTGATGGAGTCCGAGTCCACCATCGTGTCTGAGGAGGTGGTGCAGACCGGCGCCGGCACCCGCCTGCTGACCACCTACAAATCGCCCCTCTACAACATCGACGGCACGGTCATGGGCACCGTGGGCGTGGCCATCGACGTCACCCAGGAGCGGGCCTACGAGACGGAGATCGTCGAGAAGAACCGCACCCTGGAAACCATCTTCACCACCATGGAGTGCGGCGTCATCACCCATTCCTTCGACGGCACCCGCGTGCTCGGCATCAACCAGGCCGCCCTGAGCATCTTGGGCTACCATTCCGAGGAAGAGATGGTGGGCGACGGCTTCGACATGGTGGCCACCTCGGTGCTACCCGAAGATGCCCAGCGGCTGCGGGCCAGCATCGCCACGCTGAAGAACGTCGGCGATTCCGTGAGCACCGAGTACCGCGTGCGCCACGACAACGGCGACATCCTGCACGTGCTGGGCAACGTGAAGCTCATCGAGAGCGACGGCGAGCTGCTGTTCCAGCGCTTCCTTCTGGACTACACCGACAAGAAGCTGGAAGAGGTACAGAAGGACCGCTACCAGAAAGAGCTCATCCACGCCCTGTCGGAGGACTACCTCATCGTCTGCTCCTTCAACCTGGACACCGGCGAGGGCATCCCCCTGCGCGTCAGCGGCGACAAGATGCGCCATCTGGACGACCTGTTCACCGGCATCCTGCAGCTGGACGACTGCATCGACGCCTACCTGGCCAGCGCCGTGCACGAGGACGACCGCGCCACGCTGAAAGACACCCTCACCGTGGCGAACCTGCGGGAGGAACTGGCCGGCGCCACGCGCATTCACGTGAACTACCGCATCGCCCGCGACGAGACCGTGGAGTACTGCCAGGCCACCGCCGTGCGCACCGGCGACTGGCAGGACGGCCACGACATCGTGCTGGGCTTCCGCAGCGTCGATGTGCAGACCCGCGACGAGATGAAGCGCCGCGCCCTTCTGGAAGAGGCGCTCGATCGGGCGAACAAGGCGAGCGCCGCCAAGAGCGCGTTTCTGTCGAACATGTCCCACGACATCCGCACGCCCATGAACGCCATCGTCGGCTTCACCACTCTGGCCGGCAGCCGCATCGACCAGCCCGAGAAGGTGCGCGAGTACCTGGACAAGATCCAGTCCTCGTCCACCCACCTGCTCAGCCTGATCAACGACATCCTGGACATGAGCCGCATCGAGAGCGGCAAGGTGTCTTTGGACGAGCAGCCCTGCAACCTGGTGGATATGCTGGAAGATCTGTACAGCATCGTGCAGGCCGAGGCCAGCGCCCGCCAGCTGTACCTCACGGTGACCACCGACGACATCCAGCATGCCAACGTGCACTGCGACAAGCTGCGCATCAACCAGATTCTGCTGAACCTGCTGGGCAACTCCCTGAAGTTCACGAAAGCCGGCGGCTTCATCAAGGTGAACGTCACCGAAGTGCCCGGCGCGCCGGCGGGCTACGGCCGCTACCGCTTCACAGTATCGGACACGGGCATCGGCATGAGCGCGGAATTCGTCGATCACATCTTCGACCCCTTCGAGCGCGAGCGCACGAGCACCATCAGCGGCATCCAGGGCACGGGGCTGGGCATGTCCATCACCAAGAGCCTGGTGGACATGATGCACGGCACCATCGCCGTGGACAGCGCCAAGGGCAAGGGCAGCACGTTCACCGTGGAACTGATGCTGGAGCTGAACTCCTCGCGCCCCGTCGTAACGCCGACGAAGGCGCACCACCTGAAGCCCAACCACCACATGCGCGGCAGCCGCATCCTGCTGGTGGACGACAACGATCTGAACCGCGAAATCGCCATCACCCTGCTGGAGGACGAGGGCTTCACCGTGGAATACGCCGTGGACGGCCAAGAGGCCGTGAGCAAGCTGACCACCTCGGGTGCCGATTACTTCCAGCTGGTGCTGATGGACGTGCAGATGCCCGTGATGAACGGCTACGAGGCCACGCGCGCCATCCGCCATCTGGACGACGAGCGCCTGGCCCGCATCCCCATCCTGGCCATGACCGCCGACGCCTTCGAGGAAGATCGCCAGAAGGCCCTGCGCTGCGGCATGAACGGGCACCTCACCAAGCCCATCGAGATGGACAAGCTCTTCGAGGCCTTGGACATCATGCTCGCCTAGATTCGGGGCGCCCGCGGGCGCCCCTCTTCGTTAGCGCTCGGTCGTTTCCACCAGGTCGATCAGTTCCTGGCGTGCGTGCACGCCGGTCTTCGCGAAGATGCTCTTCATGTGGGTGCGCACGGTGTTCTTCGATATGACCAGCTCGTCGGCGATATAGGCCGCGTCGCGCCCGCGGGCGAGCAATCCCAGCACATCGGCCTCCCGCGCCGAGAGCCCGTACTGGGCCACCACCGAGGCGCACTGCTGTGCCAGCACGGCGCCGAGGGGCGGGGTCTCTTCGGGCGGGGCCTGCTCGGGCACCCCTGAGGCACTCGCCGTCGCGAGAACGGGAGCGACCACGGATGCCGAGGGCGCCGCCACGGCCTGGCGCCTCGCGTTCATCACCATGGACATGCAGTAGACGGCCACGAGCGCCACCACCGACAGGGCCGCCAGCCCGATGCCCACGGTGGCATCCAGCAGCCAGCCCAGAAGCGAGCCCAGTTCCATGGCCCCGTACACCGTGCCCGCGAACGCGCCGTACACCAGCACCGGCGGAACGCACTGGTTGCGCGCCACCCGCGAGCAGGACACCACCATGAGCGAGGACGTGACCGAGAACACCACGAACACCAGCAGCACGAACCCCTGGCGAAACATGCCGTCGAACAGGGGCAACAGTAAGTAGATGGTAGCGGTCAGCGGGAAGATGATCTGGTAAAGCCGCGACAGCTTGATGCGCTCGTACACCGTACGCCACGCGCCCAGCAGCACCACGGAGGCCACCAAAAGCCCCATCATGTTGGCGTTGTCGAAGGCCTGGGACACCTCGGCGCTGCCGATGGCCTGGACGCGAATGAGCCCCACCACGAAGGCCGAGAACGCGATGCAGATGAGCGAGGGCCACGACTCGCGGACCGCCCGGCGACACCGATCCACCTGCTGGGTCGGCACCATGTCGAAGGCCGGGTGTACCTGGGGCACCAGCCGCCGCGCCCCCAGGACGGCGGCCACGGTGAGCGGCACGAGCACCAGAAAGCCGATCCACATCATGGTCACGCGCGGGAGCTGGTCTAAAGCGATGTAGACCACCGCCGACACGCCGGCCGCCGCGAACACCACGATGCCGGCGTCGTACACCTTCAGCGATGCCACCACTTCCTGCAGGTAGCTGAACAGCATCCCGCTGCCGCAGCCGAGGCACACCGCGCACAGCACCAGGGCGCCGCGCAGGCCCAGCAGCCCCGCCCCGCAAGCGCCCGCCACCGCCGGCACCAGCAGAAACAGTGACAGCGCCACCAGGGGATGGCGGCCGATGCTCGCCCGGGGCCGCAGATAGGCGGCCAGGGCCACGGCGAACAAGGTCAGGGGGAAGGCCGCCCAGCGCACGAAGTACTCCACGGCCAGGCTGCCCGCCGAATCGGCGCCCTGGGGCAGCAGCACCGTGTAGCCGCCCCACAGCACGATGCTCGTGCACGCCAGAAAGAGCCCGTAGGCCCCCGCTACCGCCGCCAAGCCCATCCGCGCGCTCGGCACGCCCTTCAGCCTCATGGTCCTTCCCTCCCCCGGCCGACTACGGCTCGCTCTCCCCGTCGCCCGCGCGCCCGTGGCCGCGGGCGGTACATCGCCTTCCATTATATCGGGCCGCGCGGGTAGCCGCCGCACCGAGAAGGGGCCGAAACGGCCCCGCGGGGCCTCTGGGTGAGAAACCACCCAAACTGGATGAGGTCTGCGGCCTGCGCAAAGGCTAGGATGCGAAGGGCAGCCGGACGATCGTGCCACGGTGGCCGCCGCGCCATCGCCGGCCGGCCCGGCTGCGCGCAACCGTACATCCTGGAGGGAAGGAAGCACTATGAGAGCAAACGTCGATCGCCGCGGATTCGTCAAAGGCGCCGCCCTGGGCGCGGCCGGCTTGGTCGCCACCGGCGCTCTGGCCGCCTGCGCCGCCCCGGCCCCCAAGGCCGAGGAGGCCCCGGCCTCCGACAGCCTGGCCGCCACGGGCGAGGCGGTGAACGCCGCCGAGCAGCCCTGGGCCTTCGAGATCGCGCCCGAGTCCATCGCCGACGATCAGATCACCGCCACGGAAGAGGCCGAGGTGGTCGTGGTGGGCGGCGGCATGGCCGGCATGGTCACGGCCGCGTCCTGCGCCGAGAACGGACTGAAGGTCATCCTCATCAGCGCGTCGGAGGCTCCCGTGTCCCGCGGCGGCTCCAACAACGGCGTGTATTCCAAGGTGATGGAGCAGATGGGCTTGCCGCGCATGGACCCCACCTGGTTCTACCGCATGCAGTACGCGGCCAACGGCGGCAACTTCCGCCCCGAGCTGTGGTACAAGTTCTACAACCACTCCGAAGAGGCCATCAACTGGATCATCGACATCGCCGCCAACGCGGGCATCAAGACCACCATCGAGTCGGGCCCCGAATATAAGGAAGGCGACCCCATGTTCACCCCCGCCGCGGCCCACGCCTTCTACGTGAACGACGAGGAGCTGAAGGGCAAGGTGGGCACCGGCGAGCCCCATATCGCCGCCGAACTGGGTCGCTACATCGCCGAGGATCTGGGCGTGACCGTGCATTGGAAGACCAAGGGCGAGCAACTGGTGCGCGGCGGCGCGGCCAACGGCACCACCGGGCGCGTGGAAGCGGTCATCGCATCCGATGAGAGCGGCGCCTTCACCAAGTATGTGGGCACCAAGGCCGTGGTCATGGCCACCGGCGACTTCTCCCACGACCGCGACATGATGGAGAAGTACTGCCCCCAGGCCGTGGAGCTGTGCGACTTCACCACGGAAGTGAACTACGACCAGGGCCTGTGGATGGGCGGCCTCATGCCCGGCGACGGTCACAAGATGGAGCTGTGGGTGGGCGGCGCCTGGCAGAAGGAGCCGAACAACATCATGCTGGGCCGCCCCAACCTGCCCGGCGACCAGCCCTACACGAGCCACACGGGCCTCATGGTGGACAAGGACGGCCGCCGCTTCATGAACGAGGACGTGCTGGGCGGCTTCGCCTGCGCCACCATCATGCACCTGCCCGAAAAGACCGCCTACTGCATCTGGGGCCAGAACCGCGCCGAGGCCGGCGGCCCCTGGGGCGCCATCAACTTCGTCCACGGCGAGTACTTCACCACCCAGGAGGTCATCGACCGCTGGGACAACGACACCGACGGCTTCAACATCGTGAAGGCCGACACCCGCGAGGAAGTGATCGCCCAGCTGGGTCTGCCCGCCGAGACCATCGACACCATCGAACGCTACAACGGCATGTGCGCCGCCGGCGTGGACACCGACTTCTACAAGACCGCCGACAAGCTCATCCCCATCGGCGAGGGCGACGGCCCCTTCTACGGCGCCGCCTTCACCCCCGGCTTCCTCACGTCTTTGGGCGGCCTGCGCACCGACGCTCATCTGCGCGTGTTGGATGCCACCGACACCCCCATCGAGGGCCTCTACAACGCCGGCTGCATGATCGGCAACTTCTACAGCGCCACCTACACCTTCGCCATGGAGGGCATGAACTACGGCGCCTGCTGCATCACCCTGCCCTACGTCCTCGGCCAGGAACTGGCCTCCGACGAGCTGGCCTAAGCTGCTGCACTGAACCAGCCAGAAGCCCCTCCAACACAAGGGCCCGCGAGATGATCTCGCGGGCCCTTGTTGCATTCAATATGTTCGAACGTTACACGGCCACGACGTTCACGAGGCGGCCGGGCACATAGACTTCCTTCTTCACCGACTTGCCCTCGATGGCGGCGGCCACGGCCTCGCGGGCGGCGGCCAGCACGTCGGCCTCGGGGGCGTCGGCAGCCACCAGGATACGGGCCTTCACCTTGCCGCAGATCTGCACGGCCAGCTCCACCTCGTCGGCGCGGGCCTGCTCGGGGTCGAAGGTGGGCCAGGGCTCGCCGTAGAGGAAGCCCTCGCGGCCAAGGGCCTCGCGCCACAGCTCGTCGGTGATGTGCGGCGCGATGGGGGCCATGAGCTTCACGAGGGTCTCGGCCACCTCGGCGTCCAGGGCCCGATGGTCGGGGCAGGCGACGCGCACGTCGGGGCTGAAGGCGCGCAGGTACTCGCCGGCGGCGTTGGACAGCTCCATGATGGCGGCGATGGCGGTGTTGAAGTTGTTGCGCTCAATGTCGGCGCTCACCTTCTGCACCACGCGATGGCGCTCGCGATTCAGCTTCTGGGCCAGCTTCACCGCCATCTCGGGCTCGGGCGCAGCCATGAACAGCGTCTCGTCGCCGGCCTTGCCGGCGAGGTCGTGCACCTGGCGCCACAGGCGGTTCAGGAACTTGTACATGCCCGGCAGGCCGTCGTCGTTCCACAGCTTCTCCTTCTCGGGCGGCCCGAGGAAGAGGGTGTAGGAGCGCACGGCATCGGCGCCGTACTCGGCAATGATGGCCTCGGGCGAGACCACGTTGCCCTTGGACTTGCTCATTACCTCGCCGTGGGCATCCAGCACCATGCCCTGGCACAGCAGGTTGGTGAAGGGCTCGTCGAAGTCGAGTAGCCCCAAATCGCGCAGGACCTTCGTGAAGAAGCGGCTGTAGAGCAGGTGCAGGATGGCGTGCTCGATGCCGCCGATGTACTGGTCCACAGGCATCCAGCCGTTGGCCTTGGCGGGGTCGAAGGGACTGTGCTCGTTGTGCGGGTCGGTATAGCGCATGTAGTACCAGCTGGAGCACGTGAAGGTGTCCATGGTGTCGGTCTCGC
>CANSES010000027.1 GCA_947645965.1 uncultured Enterorhabdus sp.
CGGTGTTCCCCGGCGTGTTCGAGCGGGTGCACCACCTGTGCGAGATCACCGAGGCGCTCGTCGGCTTCTACGAGGAGCCCGATGAGATGCACGCCCTCATCGACCAGGTGGTCGACTACGAGCTGCGCCTGGCCGACGCGCACCTCAAGTACGTCAAGCCCGACGCCCTGTTCCACCATGACGACTGGGGCACCCAGATCTCCACCTTCCTGGCACCGGAGATGTTCGAGGAGTTCCTGCTCGAGCCCTACAAGCGCATCTACGGCTACTGGCGCGACCACGGCGTGGAGCTGATCGTGCACCACTCCGACAGCTTCGGCGAGACGCTCGTGCCCTTCATGGTGGAGATGGGCGTGGACATCTGGCAGGGCACCCTGCGCACCACCAACGACATCCCGGCGCTCATCGACCGCTTCGGCGGGCAGATCGCGTTCATGGGCGGCATCGAGTCGCAGATCGTCGACAAGCCCGACTGGACGCGCGAGGAGGTGCGCGCCGAGGTGGACGCCGCCCTCGCGGCGGTGGGCCGCACGACCGGGTTTATCCCGTGTCTCACCTCCGGCCTGGACTCGAGCGGCTACCCCGGGGTGTACGATGCGGTGAGCGCCGAGATAGACCGCTGCTCGGCGCGCGACTTCGCCTAGGAGGAACCGCCCATGTGCTACCCCTGCACCCACTGCAACAAGTGCGGCGCCTACTCGGCCCGCGCCAAGTTCGTCTGCGCTGCCTGCGGGGCCGACGTGCCGCCCGGCGTGCCCGCCTGCCCCGCGTGCGGCGGCAAGAAGCTCACGGCCGTCAAGCTGGAGCCCGTCCCGCCCACGCCCGTCGGCAACGAGTAAGCTGGGACGATCCGCGCCGTCCTCTGCGACGGGCGCCAGAAAAGGAAAAGGACCCGTGCGGGTCCTTTTCCTTTTCCGGGAGCGTGCTTCCGGCTTAGAACATCAGCGTGATGTCCTTGCGGGCGACCTCCTGGCCCTTGTCCAGGTAGGCCTTGCCGCCGCCCAGCTGCGTGCCCTGGGCGTCGTAGTTCATGACGATGGCCATGAAGCCCAGCTCGTGGGCCGCGCCGTCCTTGGCCTTGTCGGCGGCCAGCACGTAGGCCGTCGCCTTCTCGTCGGCGATGATCTGCTCCTCGATGTCCTTCTTCGCGGCCTCCAGGTCGATGGTCGCGAACTCGGCGAGGAAGGCGTCAAGCTTCTCGGCGCCGCGCAGGACGATGTTGAGCTCCATGTCGCCGACCCACGTGCCGTAGCTCTCGGTGCGCGACTCGGCCTTGGCCCCGGCGCCCACCTGCACGGTGCCGGCCTCGGCGGTGCCGGCCGTCATGGCCTCGCGCTCGGCCGTCATGGCCGCTCGGGCGTCGTCGGAGATGGGGGTGTAGAGCGCCCAGCGCGTCTTGCCGTCCATCTTCTTGGCCAGGTCCTCCACCTCGCCGTAGTACATGCACCACGCCTGGCAGGCCTGCACGCAGGAGGGCATCTTGCCCAGGGCGGTGCGGGCCTCGCACAGGTCACATGCCTTGGTGATGGTGGGGTTGTAGACCCACTCGTAGGGCGTGTCGGCGTCGATGGGGGTCGTGTACTCGTAGGGGCCCACCTCGGTCAGCTTGATGCCGTACTCGCCGGCCGCCAGGCCGCGCTCGTTGCGGCAGGCGACCTCGCAGGAGTGGCAGCCCGTGCAGTACTCGTAGTTGATCAGGATTCCCTTCATCTGCTCCTCCTAGTTGATGACCGTGACGACGGGCTCTTCGACCACCTGGTAGGGCTTGCCGGGCTCGTACTCGGCGAAGTCGCCCTTCTCGGCGATGACGTCATGGGGCAGCGCATCGCCCGGCTGCACCGGGTAGATCTTGCAGAGCATGCTCTTGATGGCGCTGCCGATGCCGCCCTGGCCCACGCGGAAGGCCTCGGTCATGTTGTTCAGGTTGGAGTCGTAGGTGCCGCAGAAGTTGGGCTCGGCGCCGTCCTGCTCGGGGAACCACCAGCCGTGCTCGGCGTGGATGCGGCCGGGCTGCACCTCGATGGTGGCCTTGACCTGCTGCTTGAAGCGGGCGCCGCGGCTGTTCTCCACCCAGATCCAGTCGCCGTCCTTCACGCCGTACTTCTCGCAGTCGGCGGGGTTGACCATGACGAGCGGCCACGGGTGGAACTCGCGCATGGTGGGCAGCTGGCGATGCTCGGAGTGGAAGAACTCGAAGGAGCGGCCGCCGCCGGACAGGATGATGGGGAACTCCTTGAAGGTGTTAGGCGTGGAGAGCGGGCTCTCGGGCGGCTCGATGTGGTAGGGCAGCGGGTCGACGCCCCAGTGGTCGAAGCCGAAGGACCACAGCTCGACGCGGCCGGTGGGGGTGTTGAAGCCCGGCTGGCCGTCGGGGCGCAGCATGCCCTTGGCGTACTTGTCGTAGGTGGCGTCCCACTCCCAGTACGCGGTGCCGTTGCAGCTCTCGCCGTAGCAGCCGTTCTCGGGGCTGGAGGGGTTCTGCACCGTCTCCCACCAGGTGCGCTTGTACTCGGTGCCACCGGGGGCCAGCTGGTCGGTCAGGTACCAGTTCGACCACTCCTCGTCGGTCTCCCACGGCCAGTGCTCCGGCTTGATGCGCTTGCCGAGGTCCAGGCAGATCTGCTCGTCGGACTTGGCCTCGTAGAAGTCGGTGACCTTGACCATGGTGCGGACGGGGGTCCACCAGGTGCGGCAGGAGTTGCGCTCGCAGCTCATGGCCACGGGCAGCACGATGTCGGCCAGGGCCTGGGCCGTCGGGGTCATGAACGGGTCGGCCACCACGATGAACGGCACCTTCATGAGGGCCGCGCGCGTGCGGGCCGGGTCCATGGAGGCGCAGGACAGCGCGTTGGAGCTCTGGATCCAGAACATCTGGATGGCATAGGGCTCGCCGGTCTCGATGGCCGCCAGGATGGCGTCGGTGTCGGCGCAGGACACGATGTTGGACTCGTTGATGCCGGAGGTCTGCGGGATGAGCTTCTTGGCGTAGGTCTCCTTGGAGATGTACTCGTCGCCCAGGCCGTAGCGCTTCTCGATGAGGAAGGCGCAGCGGTACAGCGCGTTGCCGCCCGGGTTGTCGATGTTGCCGGTGATGGCCATGATGTCGGCCACCGACTCGGTCACGCCGAGCGCGGCGATCTGCTGCTCGAAGGCCAGGCCCCACTGGCAGGCGCAGCTCGACGCCGTGGCGATGAGGCGGGCGGCGCCGCGGATCTTGTCGGCGGGCACCTCGCAGATGGGCTCGGCCCACTCGGGCGTCTTGTCGGCCACGCGCTCGGCCAGGGCCTCGAAGCCGTAGGTCCACTTCTCGACGAACTCGTGGTCGTAGAGGTCCTCGCCGATGATGACGTTGAGCATGGCCATGGCCACCACGGCGTCAGTGCCGGGGCGGACGGGCAGCCAGAACGCGGCGCGGGCGCCCCACCAGGTCAGGCGCGGGTCGACCGAGATGATCTTCGACCCCATCTGGACGCACTGGACGAGCCAGTGGCCCAGGAAGCCGTCGGCGTTGGACTTGATGGGCTCGTTGCCCCACACCAGCACGACGCCGGGCACCTGCCAGTTCTCGTTGGCATAGCGGTCCCAGTGGGCCTGGGAGGCGTCGACGATGAACATGTCGCCCTGCTTGGCGGAGGTGCCGATCATGCGGGGCAGGTAGCAGGCGAAGCCGGTGAAGCCGAAGGTGGACACGTTGGGCGTCTCCATGCAGGCGGACGCGAAGTAGGGAACCTGCCAGCCGATGTTGCGGCCGGTGCCGTGCACCACCACGATGGTCTCGGAGCCGTGCTCCTCCTTGATCTTGAGCACCTTCTCGGTGATCTCGTCATAGGCCTCGTCCCAGCTGATGCGCTCCCACTTGTCCTCGCCGCGCTCGCCGGCGCGACGCAGGGGGTACTTCAGGCGGTCGGGATGGTTGACGGCCTCGGGCATGGTGAGGCAGCGCATGCACAGCTTGCCGTTGGCGACGGCGTTGAGCGGGTCGCCCTCCACCTTCACGAGCTTGTTGTCCTTGGTGTACAGCAGGACGCCGCAGCCCATGTGGCAGCCCGGGGGAGACCAGTGCGTCGTGCGCGTGACGGTGAAGTCCCCCTCCTGCCACTGCCACTCGCCGTCGTGGTACGCCTCGCGGTTGAGCTCGTCCAACCACTCTTTGTAATCGGCCATAACTCTCCTTTCTCTTTCCCTCGCGCATCCCCGCAGTCGCGGGGCTTCGCTCAAGGAGCAGTCTAGGAAGGGCGTCGCTCGGCGGCATTCAGCGTGCCATGCTATTTGGTCTCGCGCGTCTGCGCGACGATGGGGTGCCGTGTCCTATTTTGCGATGCTTAGCCGCAGGCGCGCCCCCGCCCCCGCGCTCCGTCCTCCCGCCTGCCGATTTCCCATGGGGATCCGCATCCCATCTTTCCGTCAGCGCCTAATACCTCAGGCCTTATACTGCCCATTCGGGCCTTTCCTTCGCCTTTTGCTTCAGAAAGGCTTGGTAGTATGGCCGAAGCCAGATGGTAGAGGGGGTGCGAGGCCGTTGAAGCAAGAGGCTGACAGGGAGGACGCGCAGGAAGAGGGCGCGGCTCATACCGGCGGATGGATCATGGTGAACCCCCGCATACTCATAGGCCTCATCGGCGTGGTCGCCTGCTATGGCTGGGTCTTCCTCATGCTGGGCACCTCCGTGTTCTTTCCGCTGACTGACCCCGCGGGGCTTATCTCGAGCGGGGCTCACCTCGCCTTCGTAGGCGGCGCGTGCGCGGCGCTTCTGGGAACGTGGTACTGCTCCGATGGGCTCGTGGCGCACCGCATGACGCACTTCGTCCTCGCGGCCGCCTGCTCGGCGCTCGGCACGGCGGGGCTGTGGGTGCTCCAGGGCCAGTCGGGGATCCTCTGGGTTCCCTCGCTTCTGGCCGGCGCCGGCTTCGGGTTCTTGAACCCGCTCTACGGCGAGTACGTCTGCCTGTTCTTCCATGGGTCGCTGCGCGTCTACGTCAACGGCATCTTCGCCGCCGCCGCGCTCGCCTGCATCTGGCTGCTCTTCATCAGCCAGGCGCTGCTGTTCGCCTTCGCGGCGCTGTTCCCGCTCGTGTCGCTTGCGTGCTACCTCATCGCCATGCGTCTGTTCGACCTGCGCGAGCGCTCCCGCGCCAGCCGCGCCCAGTCCGACCAGCGCCACCGCATCGTGTGGCGGTCGTACCTGGCCACGGCCACGGCGGGCATGGCGGCGGGCTACGCGGTGGGCTGCATCCTGTCCACCCAGACGGTGCATGACTGGCCCTACTTCATCATAGAGCTGATGGTGGCGGCCACCTGCCTGCTGCTGCTCTACGACGCGCTCAAGACCCATCGCGTCACCGAGTCGGTCACCATGCGGTGGTTCTTGCCCGGCTCGGCCATCGTGGTGTTCCCCCTCGTGTTCGTGCCCGACGAGCTGGTGGTCATCTTCGCGCTGCTGCTTCTGTGCGGGTCGTTCTTCCCCATCACCTGCTCGCTCTCGGCGGTGTGCAAGCACATCGTGATCTGCGATCTGTCGGCCGTGCGGGCCTTCTCCTTCGGGCGCCTCATGTGCTTCATCGGCATCGGGGTGGGCATGGTGCTCGCCTTCGCGGGGTTCATGCCGGCCTCGGCCGCGTTCTTCGGGCCGCTCGTGACGCCCGGATCGGTCATCATGTTCATGCTGCTCGTCATCTTCTCGGCGTCGTTCGTCATGACCGAGGACAACTATCCGGACGAGAACCGCTTCAAGCGCGTCGAATCCGACGGGGGGGGGGCGTCACTGTCGGTGTCTCCCGGCACGCCCATTCGCAAGATAGACTCCCCGGCCCCCGACGGGGCTGCGCAGCCGGCGCCTGAGGGCGACGCGCACCGCCCGAGCGTCTTTCACCTCAAGTGCGAGGCCGTGGCCGACCGCTACGGGCTCTCCAGCCGCCAGCGCGAGGTGCTCACCATGCTGGCCAAGGGGCGCAACGCCGAGTACATCACCGAGAAGCTCGTCATCTCGTCGCACACGGCCAAGGCGCACATCTACAACATCTACCAGAAGACGGGCGTGCACTCGCGCCAGGAGCTCATGGACCTCGTGGAGTGCGCGGAGATCGACGAGGGCGCCGACGCGTGACGCGCCGTGCGCGCCCCCGACCCTCGGCGCGCGTCGGGCCGGGGGCGTTCCTGTCGGGCCTGCCGGCGCCCTCGCGGCCCGCGGGCATAATCCCCCAAACCTTACGTTGCCCATTTAGCCCCTGCCACCTCATGAAAGGCGGCGGGGGCTTCTCTATGGTGGGGGAGGCGAGCGGTCCTGCCCGCGTGCGGCCCGGTCGCCGGAGAGAACCCATGAGAGAGGAGTTGGGACATGCTATTCGATTACCAGGAGTTCCTCGATGGCATCGATCGCGAGGCCTATCACGAGGGCGAGTGGCAGTGGGAGGAGGACGGCTACACCGTAACGCGCACCTACACCTACTCGGCGCC
Source organism: uncultured Enterorhabdus sp. (assembly GCA_947645965.1). The sequence continues at coordinate 6,454 of CANSES010000027.1, forward strand.
CGGCTGCCATGATTCCTGCGGCGTGCTCATGTACACCAAGAACGGCAAGCTGGAGAAGGTCGAGGGCGACCCGCTCGATCCCTGCGCCAACGGCCGCCTGTGCATGCGCTGCCTCAACCTGGAGGAGGGCGTGAACTACGCCGACCGGCCCAAGTGGCCCCTCAAGCGCGTTGGCGCGCGCGGCGAGAACAAGTGGGAGCGCATCAGCTGGGAGGAGGCGCTTGACACCATCGCCACCTGGATCCACGACAACCTGGACGCCAAGGGCCTCGGCCGCGAGTCCATCTTCGTGAACCACGGCACCGGCCGCAACATCTCGTCGTGGGTGCCCTTCCTCGGCGGCGCGTGCCTCGGCACGCCCAACATCGGCGCCATCGGCTTCTCCGGCTACTCCTGCTACCTGCCGCGCACCTGCGGCACGGCCGCGGGCATCGGCGACTTCCCCATCGTGGACGCCTCCGAGGGCCACGCCGACCGCTACAACAACCCCGAGTGGGTGCGCCCCGACGTGGTGGTCATCTGGGGCTGCGAGCCGCTGCGCTCCAACGCCGACGGCTACCTGGGCCACTGGCTGGTGGCCTGCATGCAGCAGGGCACGCGCTTCATCTCCGTTGACCCGCAGCTCACCTGGTGGGGCGCCCATGCCGACTACTGGCTGCCCATCCGCCCCTCCACCGACCTGGCGCTCGCCCTGGCCTGGCTCAACGTCATCACCACCGAGGAGCTCCAGGACAAGGAGTTCATCGAGTACTGGTGCGCCTACTACGACGAGCTGAAGGAGCACGTGGCCCAGTTCACCCCCGAGTGGGCCGCCAAGATCTGCGAGGTGCCGGCCGACCTCATCCGCGACGCGGCGCGCTTCTATGCCACCGCCGAGCGCGGCGCCATCCAGTGGGGCCTGGCCTTCGACACCCAGGTGGACTCCATCCAGCTGTGCCAGACGGTCTCCAACCTCATGAGCGTCTGCGGCAACATCGACAAGCCGGGCACCAACATCCTCGTGCGCAACGGCTTCGAGATCAACCCGGGCTACGCCACCGCGCAGCTCTACTGCGATCCGGACACCTTCGCCAAGAAGCTCACCGTCGACCTCGTGCATCCCGGCTGCACCCAGTTCATCGGCATGGCCGACTGCGATGCCGTGAACCGCGCCTTCGAGACGGGTGAGCCCTACCCCATCAAGATGTTCTGGTCTCAGGGCGCCAACGGCATCAGCTGCTCGGCCACCGCGGCCCCGCGCGTCCACAAGATGCTCGAGAAGGTGGAGTTCTGCGTGGTCGCCGACCCCTATATGACGCCCACCGCCGTGGCCTACGCCGACATCTTCCTGCCGCTCAAGACCACTGCCGAGCGCGACTCCATGCGCGTGTGGTGGACCCCGCTGCGCGCCATGAAGGCCGTCAGCGAGTGGTACGAGGCCAAGTCCGACGAGGAGCTCATCGTGGCGCTTGGCAACAAGATGAACCCGGAGCTGTTCCAGAAGCGCTGGCCCACGCTCGACGCGCTGCTCCAGGACTACCTGGACGTCGGATTCAACCTCTACGACCCGGAGACCGGCAAGTCCTACAAGTCGGCCGGCCGCTCCAAGGCGGGCATGATCGAGGTGCCCGACGTGCACACCGACTTCTGGAAGAAGCACCACGCCGACGGCACCTGCTCGTTCAAGTCGCTCGTCGAGGACAAGTGCGGCTACGAGTACGACGACTTCTGCGCGACGTACCGCAAGTACGAGAAGGGCATGCTGCGCCCCGACGGCCAGCCCGGCTTCGCCACGCCTTCGGGCCGCATCGAGCTCGTGCCCTTCGCCACCTTCGGTGCCTGGGGCATCCCGCCTTTGGCCGAGCACGTGGAGTCGCTCACGATGAAGCGCTGGATGGAGGATCCGGAGTATCGCGCCGAGTACCCGTTCATCTGCATCAACGGCTCCCGCTCCTACGAGTTCTTCCACTCCGAGAACCGCCAGCAGGCCACCATGCGCGAGTTCCACCCCATGCCGCTCGTGAAGGTGTCCACCCAGACCGCCGAGGAGTACGACCTCAAGGAAGGCGAGTGGATCTGGATCGAGAACACCGAGGGCCGCTGCCGCCAGAAGGTGCACATCGACCCCACGCTCAACCCCAACTACATCCACGCCGAGCACGGCTGGTGGTTCCCCGAGGAGGAGCCGGCGTTCCCGCACCTCTACGGCACCTTCGACTGCAACATCAACAACCTGACCGCCTCCTACGAGACCGGCCAGGGCGGCATCGGCAACCCGCTCAAGAGCGTCGCGGCCAAGATCTACAAGTGCACCGATGACGTGAACGAGCCCAGCCCGGGCGAGGTCGTGACGAAGCTCGGCGGCTTCCGCGACGACTACGTGGCCACCGAGCCGTTCGCCTGGACCCATGACAACACGACGCGCGAGGGAGGACGATTCTAGATGAAGGGCATCCTGATCAACTACGAGTTCTGCACCGGCTGCCACTCCTGCGAGGTGGCCTGCAAGAAGCACCTCGAGCTGCCCGCGGGCGAGTTCGGCATCAAGCTCTCCGAGACCGGTCCTTTCGAGTACGCCGGCAAGACCGGCGCTGACCACTGGGAGTGGACCTACCTGCCCGTGATGACCAAGGCGTGCGACATGTGCGAGGACCGCACGGCCAAGGGGAAGCTCCCCATGTGCGTCCAGCACTGCCAGGCGTGGTGCATGTACTACGGCGAGGTGGAGGACCTGGCCAAGAAGATGGACGGTTCTTCCCGCTGCGCCCTCTTCACCCGTTAAAGCACTCCTGACCTGAGGCGGAAGGCGCGGCGGCATAACCCGTCGCGCCTTCCTGCTTTCCGGGCCGGTCGCCCCCTTCGGCGCGCTCCGGCCCGCACCTGACGAGAGCCACGACGAGAGAAGGGGATGTCACCATGCTGTTCAACTACCAAGAGTTCCTCGACGGCATCGACCGCGAGGCCTACCATGCGGGGGAGTGGCGCTGGGAGGAGGACGGCTACACCGTCACCCGCACCTACACCTATTCTGCCCCGGGCTGCCACACCTCCTGCGGCGTGCTCATGTACACCAAGAACGGCAAGCTGGAGAAGATCGAGGGCGACCCGCTCGATCCCTGCGCCAACGGCCGCCTGTGCATGCGCTGCCTCAACCTGGAGGAGGGCGTGAACTACGCCGACCGGCCCAAGTGGCCCCTCAAGCGCGTTGGCGCGCGCGGCGAGAACAAGTGGGAGCGCATCAGCTGGGAGGAGGCGCTCGACACCATCGCGGAGTGGATCCGCGTCAACATCGACGAGGCCGGGTTCGGCCGCGAGTCCATCTTCGTGAACCACGGCACCGGGCGCAACATCTCGTCCTGGGTGCCGTTCCTCGGCGGCGCGTGCCTCGGCACGCCCAACATCGGCGCCATCGGGTCGTCGGGCTACTCCTGCTACCTGCCGCGCACCTGCGGCACGGCGGCCTCCATCGGCGACTTCCCCATCGTGGACGCCTCCGAGGGCCATGCCGACCGCTACGCCAACCCCGAGTGGGTGCGCCCCGACGTGGTGGTCATCTGGGGGTGCGAGCCGCTCAAGTCCAACGCCGACGGCTACCTGGGCCACTGGCTGGTGGCCTGCATGCAGCAGGGGACCCAGTTCATCTCCATCGACCCGCAGCTCACCTGGTGGGGCGCGCACGCGGCCTACTGGCTGCCGCTGCGCCCGGCCACGGACATGGCCATCGCGCTTGCCTGGCTCCACGTCATCATGTACGAGGAGCTGGAGGACCGCGAGTTCGTCGATCTGTGGTGCGCCTACTATGACGAGCTCAAGGCCTACGTGGAGCCCTTCACGCCCGAGTGGGCCGGCAAGATCTGCGAGCTCGACCCCGAGCTCATCCGCGAGTCGGCGCGCTTCTACGCCACGGCCGAGCGCGCGGCCATCCAGTGGGGCCTGGCCTTCGACACGCAGAACGACTCCATCCAGCTGTGCCAGACCGTCTCCAACCTCATGTCCATCACGGGCAACATCGACAAGCCGGGCACCAATCTGCTCGTGCGCAACGGCTTTGAGATCAACCCGGGCTACGCCACCGCGCAGCTCTACTGCCCGCCGGAGACCTTCGCCAAGAAGCTCACGGTGGACGTGACGCACCCCGGTTACGTGCACTTCATCGGCATGGCCGACTGCGATGCGGTCAACCACGCCTTCGAGACGGGCGAGCCCTACCCCATGAAGATGTTCTGGTCCCAGGGGGCCAACGCCATCACCTGCACGGGCAACGCCGCGCCCCGCATCTACCAGATGCTTGAGAACGTGGAGTTCTGCGTGGTGGCCGACCCGTACCTGACGCCGACGGCCGTGGCCTTCGCGGACATCTTCCTGCCGCTCAAGACCACCGCCGAGCGCGACTCCATGCGCGTGTGGTGGACCCCGCTGCGCGCCATGAAGAGCGTCTCCGAGTGGTACGAGGCCAAGTCCGACGAGGAGCTCATCGTGGCGCTGGGCAACAAGATGAACCCGGAGCTGTTCCAGAAGCGCTGGCCCACGCTCGACGCCCTGCTCCAGGACTACCTGGACACTGGCTTCAACATTGTGGACCCGGAGACCGGCAAGTCCTACAAGTCGGCCGGCCGCTCCAAGGCGGGCATGGTGGAGGTGCCCGACGCCCACACCGACTTCTGGAAGAAGCACCACGCCGACGGCACGTGCAGCTTCCAGTCGCTCGTGGAGGACAAGTGCTGCTACGAGTACGACGACTTCTGCGCGACGTACTACAAGTACGAGAAGGGAATGCTGCGCGCCGACGGCACGCCGGGCTTCGCCACGCCGTCGGGCCGCATCGAGCTCGTGCCCTTCGCCACCTTCGGCGCCTGGGGCATCGACCCGTGGCCCAAGCACCACGAGTCCATCCACTCCGTCAAGTGGCTTGAGGACCCGGAGTTTCGCGCCGAGTACCCGTTCATCTGCGTGAACGGAAGCCGCTCCTATGAGTTCTTCCACTCCGAGAACCGCCAGCAGGCCACCATGCGCGAGTTCCACCCCGACCCCATCGTCAAGGTAAGCGCCCAGACCGCCGAGGAGTACGACATCCACGAGGGCGACTGGATCTGGCTGGAGAACTCCGAGGGCCGCTGCCGCCAGAAGGCGCATATCGACCCCACGCTCAACCCGAACTACGTCTACGCCGAGCACGGCTGGTGGTATCCCGAGCAGGAGCCCGCGTTCCCCAACCTCTTCGGCATGTGGGACGTGAACATCAACAACCTGACGGCCTCCTACGAGACGGGCCCCGGCGGCATCGGCTGCCCGTTCAAGAGCATCGTCTGCAAGATCTACAAGTGCGCGCCCGACAACATGGCGCCCACTCCGGGCGAGGTGGTCACGCAGCAGGGCGGTTTCCGCAATGACTACGTGGCCGGCGAGCCCTACGCCTATGGCCAGGAGGACTCCTGGCAGGAGCGCATGAAGCGGGGCGTCGAGGCTTAAACAGCGTGTGCCACGGGAGGGCGCCGGCGGAAAACCATCGGCGTCCTCCCAGGTCAGAGCCTAGGCTAATCCCTCGTTTCCTACGCCCGATCACCCGCGCCGCCCAATTTTCCCAAGGATAGGAACCCTCGCCCCATGCGGTTTCCCCCAAATCCGAACAGAATGCGGGCAACCCGCGCGAGGGCGTGGGTGCGAAAGGTTGGGGGAGAGCGAGGGACCGAAGGGGGGAAGCCGACGACTCGTTCTCATGCTCGTTTCGCAACATAAGAGGAAAGGTAAAGAAATGGCTGAAGAAAAGAAGGGGTTCCATCGCGCCTGGCTGGTCTTCATCGGCGTCTGCATGATGATGGCTGGCGGCATGGGTCTCGTGCTCAACGTGATGGGCAACTATTTCGCGCCGATGGCCATGGCCTTCGGCCTGGTCACTCCTGATGGCAAGCCCGACGTGACCCAGGTGACCCTGCTCATGACCGTGTATTCGTACGTCATGCTTGTCTGGCTGCCGTTCTGCGGCCGCCTGTTCGACAAGGTTGACGCACGGATTCTGTTCGGCGTCAGCGGCTGCCTGATCGTCATCGGCTGCCTGCTGTTCAACGTCTGGACCGAGGTGTGGCAGATCTACATCTCCGGCGCCCTGTTCGGCCTGGCTGGCCCCGCCATCTTCCTGGTGGGCCCCTCCGTGCTGATCAACAACTGGTTCGCCCCCAAGCAGGCGGGCAAGTTCCTCGGCATCGCGTCCGCCTTCACCGGCGTGGGCACCTTCGTGTGGTCCCCGGTGTTCGCCGGCCTCGTCAAGGCTGAGGGCTACAAGTTCGGCTTCACCGTCGAGGCCGTCATCGCCGCTGTGCTCATCCTCATCCCCGCGTTCTTCTTCTTCCGCACGCGTCCTGAGGACGTGGGCCTGCAGCCGTGGGGCATCGAGAAGGAGGCCGCCGAGGGCGAGAAGCCCAAGGCCGTCGGCGTCAGCGGCAAGTTCGCCCTGGGCACCATCGCCTTCTGGGCCATCCTCATCGGCGCCGGCCTGATCTCGCTGGGCGGCGGCTACAAGTCCCTGATGCCCACCGCGGTGCAGTCCGTGGGCGGTCCTGAGCTGGCCATGCTCGGCGCGACGATGATCTCCGCCGCCGCTGTCGGCAACATCCTCGGCAAGATCACCCTGGGCACCCTGGCTGACAAGATCGGCATCAAGAACGCCATGGTCGGCTTCGCCGTCGTGTCCGCCATCGGCTTTGCGCTCATGGTGGCCTTCATGGGCAACAACATGGTTCCGATGATCATCGCCGGCTTCTGCATCGGCACCGGCGACGCCATGATGTCCGTCGGCCTGCCGCTCGTCACCCGCGCCTGCTATGGCGACCGCCGCTACGGTGAGATCTACTCCTACATGAACATGCCCATCGCCCTGCTGGGCGGCCTCGGCGCCACCTTCGTGGCCCTGGTGGCCAGCCTCACCGGCGGCTTCCAGGCTGCTTACGGCTGCGGCATCGTGTTCGAGGCCATCATCGCGGCGTGCATGATCGTCGCCGTGGTGACCGCCAAGAAGTTCCGCGACAAGTGGACGGCCGAGGGAGAGCCCGAGAAGTCTCGCGGCTAGCCTTCGCTGAACGTGCGGCGCCGAAAGGCGCCGCACGGCTTTTATCCCCCGTTTTCATTATCTATGTAGGATGCGCGGGAGCGCATCGCGCGATAGACAGGTGCTCATCATGAGAAGTTTCTTCGGTACCCGTGTCCACTACGCATGGCTCATCCTCATCGGATGCTGCTTCATGCAGGCGGGCGGGCTGGGGGCCGTGCTTGACGCGGCGGGCGTGTTCTTCGTCCCGGTCTGCGACAGCCTCGGCTTCTCCCGCTCGGAGATATCCCTCTACCTGACGTTCTACTTCATCGCCACGGTGTTCGCCATGCCGCTCGTGGGCCGCTGGATCACCCGCTTCAACATCAACCGGCTGCTCTCGGTGTCGTTTCTGCTGGTGATAGCCGCCGTGGCCGCCATGGGCTTCTACACCGAGCCGTGGCAGTGGTGGGTGTCGGGCATCGTGTTCGGCCTGGCCGGCAGCTTCATCTTCGTCATGCCGGCCCCCATCCTCATCAGCAACTGGTTCCATACCCGCAAGGGAATCGCGCTGGGCGTGGCCATGTCGTTCTCCGGCATCGGCGGGGCCATTCTCTCGCCGGTGTTCACCCTGTTCATCCAGACGTTCGGCTGGCGTGAGGCCTACCTCATCGCCGCGGTGGTGATGGGCGTTCTCGTGCTGCCCTGGACGCTGTTCGTGTTCAAGCTGCGCCCCGAGGACATCGGCATGCGTCCCTATGGCTGGACGCAGGAGGACGAGGAGGACGAGTCCGCCGCAGCCGACGAGTTCGGCGGCATCGACGCCCGCCAGGCGCTCAAGACCGTGCCCTTCTGGTGCATGTTCCTGTTCGCCGGCCTCATCGCCTACTTCGCCGGCTTCAACTCGCACCTGCCCGGGTTCGCCCAGTCCGTGGGCTTCAGCCCCCTGGTGGGCTCGTCGCTGCTGACGGCCGTGATGGTCGGCAACGTGGTGGAGAAGTACATCGTGGGCTTCCTCAACGACAAGATAGGCGTGCAGTTCACGGTGAACATCCAGCTGGTGTGCGTGGCGGCCGGGCTTCTGGGCTTCGTGTTCGCCGGCGACAACCTGGTGGTGCTCTACGTGTCGGCGTTCTTGTTCGGCGCGCAGAACTCGCTCGTGTCGGTGTCCACGCCGCTGCTGGTGCGCCAGCTGTTCGGCGGCCGCGACTACCCGAAGATCTACGCCTACACCCGCATCGGCACCGGCGTCATAGGGTGTTTGGGCCCCGTGACCGTGGCGGGCATGTTCGACACCACGGGAAGCTTCATCCCGG
>CANSES010000028.1 GCA_947645965.1 uncultured Enterorhabdus sp.
CCTCGGCGGCGCGGATCATGCCGGCGTCCTCGGACACGGGGATGAAGGCGCCGGATAGGCCGCCCACGGAAGAGGACGCCATGACGCCGCCCTTCTTCACGGCGTCGTTGAGCATGGCCAGGGCCGCCGTGGTGCCGGGGCCGCCGCACTGGCCCACGCCGATGGCCTCCAGGATCTCGGCCACGGAATCGCCCTCGGCCGGGGTGGGGGCCAGCGACAGGTCCAGAATGCCCTTCTGCACGCCGAGACGGCGGCTTGCCTCGCGGGCCATGAGCTCGCCGGCGCGGGTGATCTTGAAGGCCGTGGCCTTGATGGCCTCGGCCACGGTGGTGATGTCGGCGTCCTTGGGCAGGTCGGCCAGCACCGCGCGCACCACGCCGGGGCCCGACACACCCACGTTCACCACTTCGTCGGCCTCGCCCGATCCGTGGAAGGCGCCGGCCATGAAGGGATTGTCCTCCACGGCGTTGCAGAACACCACCAACTTGCCGGCGCCGATGCACTGCTTATCGGCGGTGAGCTCGGCGGCCCGCTTGATGATGCCGGCCATCTTGAAGGCGGCGTCCATGTTGATGCCGGCCCGGGTGCTGCCCACGTTCACCGAGGCGCAGACGCGGCCGGTGGCGGCCAGGGCCGTCGGGATGGAGTCCATGAGCTTGTGGTCGGCCCGAGTGGCCCCCTTGTGCACGAGGGCCGAGAAGCCGCCTACGAAGTCGACGCCCACTTCCGCTCCGGCGCGATCCATGGCCACGGCGATGGGGGTGAGGTCGTCGGCGGTCACCGCGGCGCAGATCTCAGCGATAGGCGTGACCGAGATGCGCTTGTTCACGATGGGAATGCCGAACTCCCGTTCCAGCTGCTCGGCCGTGGGTACGAGCTTCTCGGCGGCGGTGGTCATACGGTCGTAGACCTTGGCGGCCAGCGCGTCCACGTCGGCATCCACGCAGCCGCGCAGGTTGATGCCCAACGTGATGGTGCGGATGTCCAGGTTCTGCTGGGACACCATGGCCAAAGTCTCGGCGACGTCTGCCGGGGTGATCTGCATAGCGGCTCCTTGGGTCGCGCTCGCGACGCTCGGCGCCGCAGCAATGTTTTCCGTGCCGCATAGTCTAGCAAACAAGAAGGCCCGGGAAACCCAGAGGGAGGGGACAGGGTTTCCCGGGCCGATGAAATGGGTGGGCGAAGCCAGAAGGGGGTTAGGCGAAGTCCACCTCGGAGATAGTCTTACCCTTGGCCAGGGCGGAACCGACCAGCTGGCCGAAGGTGACGCAGCGGCCGTGGCTGACGCCGGGGCAGTGCACCGGGTAGTCGTTGCCGAAGAAGTCGCCCTGCACGTTGCCGATGGCGAACAGGCCGGCGATGGGCTCGTCATCCTCGGTCAGCACCTGGGAGTCCTCGTTCACGTGCAGGCCGAAGGGAATGGTCAGGGTGCTGCACACGTTGCGGGTGGCGTAGAAGGGGGCGGTCTTCACCGGGGCGAGGAACTGGGTGGGCACCTCAAAGTCGATATCCTCGCCGCCTTCGGCCATGGAGTTGTAGCGCTCCACGGTGGCCTTGAAGGTGTCGGCGGGAATCTCCAGCTGGGCGGCCAGGTCCTCCAGGGTGTCGGCCTTCACCAGCATGCCGTTGTCCAGCCACTTCGCCATGACCTCGTCGAGGCCCTCCAGGAAGCGCTCGTACTGATCGGGCTTCTGCTGCTTCACGTAGGTGGCGTAGTCGCCGTCGAAGATCGACCAGGCGATGTTGCCCGGGGTGTTCATGCGGGCGTTGGTCAACATGGGCTCGAAGGGCATCTCGGCACCGTAGCGCTCGCCGTTTCGGTTCACCGACAGCCAGGACATGATGAAAGAGGTCAGGTTGAACTCCAGGGTGTCCAGGGTGAACTGGTGGATCATCGGGGCGGCCGGGCTCTTGGAGATAGCCGCGCCGGCCCAGCAGCCCATGGTGATGCCGTCGCCGTTGTTGCACTCGGCCGGGGCGTACACGTTGGCGTCGGAGCGGTTGGAAATGGGGCAGAACACGTCCACCATCTCCTGGTTGCTGCCGATGTCGCCGGTGGCCAGGATGACGCCCTTGGAGGCGTTGTACTGCACATGGGAGCCGTCCTCGGCGGTGACGATGACGCCGGTGATGCCGGAGGCGGCATCACCCACCAGCTGCTCGGCGCGGGTCTTGAACACGAACTCGGCACCGTTGTCCACGGCCGAGCCGTAGATGAGCTCGCCCAAGGTCACGTTCACCGGCTGGCCGTCATCGCGGGCGTCCCACTTCTCGCCGCCGCGCACGAAGGACACCGCGTCGGGGAAGACGCGCCAGCGCTCGGGCAGCTTGTCCCACGGGTCGTACTTCGCCGTACCCGACAGGGCCGACACCATGGAGACGCCGTTGGCGGCGCCCAGCTCCTCGATGTAGTCGAACACCTCGCCGGAGCGGGAGGCCCACACGTAGATGAGGTTGTAGTTGGCGGTCTGGTGCGAGGCCAGGTGCAGGTAGCGGGCGGCCACGCGCGGATCCAGATCGAAGCCGTTGCGCTTGTGGAACTTGCTGCCGATGTGGCCCACGTCGACGCCGCGGATGGAGATGACGTCGTTGCGCTCGATGACGACGGTCTTGGCACCGTTGCGGGCAGCGGCCTCGGCGGCGTTCATGCCGGCCAGGCCCGCGCCCACGACGACCACGTCGTAGTCGAGGGTGTTGGCGATGTCGGTGATCGGCTCAGGCGCCACTTCCCAGGTGTGCTGGCCGGTGGCGGCCAGGTTCTTGCTGTCCGACGAAGCGGCGGGCGCGGCCGGGGCGCAGCCCGTGAAAGCGACGGTGGCCGCGGCGGCGGCACCGGTGGCGAAAGCTCCCTTGAGGAAGCTGCGGCGATTCATTTCCATGATGAACCCTTCCCTGTGTAAGACGACCGACCCTGAGCGGGGCGGCTGGCAACCCTCCTGTTGCCGCGATGCAGCATGGCAGTCGGATGGCACGGGGCGCAACCTGGGAAAGGCGTCATTTTCCGATATCAGGGGGAAGAGGTGAGCTTTCAGCGTCCCTCACGTGAATCGGGTGAGAGGCTGTTTTCCGGGGAAGTGACCAGATCGATGAATTGCTGCCGGTCGTGCACCTCGGCCTTCTGGTAGATATGGCGCACGTGGCTGCCCACGGTGTTTTCCGAGATGCACAGGTTCTCGGCGATCCAGGGCTGGGTGCGCCCGGCGGCCAGAAGCACCGCCACCTCCTGTTCGCGCGGGGTCAAGCCGATGGATGCGAACCACTGTCCCAAGCGTTCGCGCCGCTCTTCCTCGGAAGAGGGAGCCGTCTCGGCGCCCATGCCCCACAGCTCCCACATGTCCTTGGTGCTGAGCAGCAGAACGGTGGCGATGACCACCAAATATCCGATGATGATGGTTTCCTGGAAGACGTAGGCACCGGGTTTGGGGCCGTTGCCCACGAGCACCATGGCCGCGGCGACGCCGATGACGTAGCACACTACGGCGATGAGGCGCACGAGCGCGACGGTGCGCAGCGGGCTGGCCGACCGCGTTTTGGCGATCTGGGAGCTCAAGACCCACAGCAGCAGGTCGAACACGGTATAGCCGCCCATGATGACGGCGCCTGCGATGCCGAAGGACGGCGTGCCGAAGAAGAGCGCCATGAGCATGAAGCCGGCGATCATGGCGAGCAGGCCCACCTTGTAGAGGGAGACGGTGTGGGCCGGCGCGAAGATGACGATGGCGAAGGCGATGATGGCCACGGCACCGCGGATGAGCTGGATGAACACGCCGCTTGTGAATCCGATGTTCGCTACGGCCGAGAAAGAGGTGACGTGTTGGAGGAAGCCGAAGCTGAGCAGCACGAGGATGCCGGCAGCCAGGGGTAGCTTGCGTTCCGCGAGCAGGGGGACGATGCGGGCCGGTCGGGCCAGGGCTGCCGCAAAGGCGAGGCCGCTTGCGGCGAACACCAGCACCGAGGCCATCTCGGGCACGAAGCCGCCCGCCCGCTCGGCGGGGAAGAACGTGCTCATGAACACGGCGTCCAGCCACGCCCAGAAACAGGCCGATCCGGCGAATATCCTGATATCGAAACCCGTCGGCTTATGAGCCATGGCCGCACTCCTTCTCCCCTGAAAGCCCCCATGATACCTGAATCCGCGCCCGCGCGCCGCAGGGTTTCGCCGGTCAGGCGGGCTCTTCCTCGCTGGCTTCTCCTTGGGTCAGCTCCGCTTCGGCGGCTTGCTTGAGGGCGGCTAGGAAGGCATCGGCCTCGGGGGCGTAGCTGAGATCGCCGGGCCGCGGGAGCGATCCGGCGGCCAAGGTGCCCAGAGGTCCGCCGAAGCAGTCGTCCCAGTAGGAGTAGCCGAGCAGGCTCGCGGGGGTGTGGTCGTCCAGTTCGAAGTACGCGCAGAACTGGGAGCGCACAGGAATGAGGTTGCAGAGTGCCACCAGGGCGAGCAGCCCGGCGAAGGTGGCGATCAGGCGCAGGTTCTGGCGCCGCCGGATGGCCCTGTCCAAAGATTCGGTGGCATTGCGCGGGTTGGTCATGGGGCGCCCCTAACGACGGAAGAGGGTGAAGATGAAGTACAGAATTACGATAATCAGGCCGATGGACCCGAGGCCGGCGGCGAGAAGGGGCAGGTAGGGCGCGAAGCACAGAAGCCCCAGGGTGACCATGGTGGGGTGCTGTCGGCGCAGGATGGCAACCGCGGCGAAGGCCGCCGCCGCAAGGCCGCAGAAGCCGATGCCCCACAGAAGCTGGTTGTCCAACAGGTGGTCGGGGGCGACGCTGGCCAGATCGCCCCACATCTCGTAGCCGAATCCCGGTGCCGTCACGATGGTGAGGCACGCGGCGCACAGGGCGGCCCCGCCCCAGTACGTCGCCTTCGACAGCGCGGTGGTCGTGGCGTCGGGATGGCGTCGCGCCTGGGTTTGGGCGATGAAGGCGCTTGTGTCCTTCTCCACGGGGATCGGCCCCTCCTCGATGCCGGTGATCCAACACTCGGCGGCCCCGGTGCCGGCCACGATGCGCTCGGCCTCCTTGCGCAGGGCCGTGGCCCGGCGGCGGGTGCGGCCCTTGGTGCCCACGCCGCGCAGGGCGAACAGCCCCTGGGCCAGCTTCGGGGCCAGTACCGCTGCGGCGGCGGCCAGAAAGCTCAGCAGGGCCAGGCCGGTGAAGGTGCCCGTGGGCACGGTGGAGATGTCGATGAGCGCGTCGGGGTAGAGCGATTCGGGCCCCAGTCCTGTCGGCGAGATGAACACGGTGCTGGCCGTGACCAGGGGATCGCCGGCGTTGGTCACGGCGTCCTTCCATACGCCGAAGGTGAAGTGCGGCACGAGCAGGCAGACGGCGAGCACGAACAGGAGCGCGCCGACGAGCCGTGCGAAGAAGGCCGGTTTGGGCAGGCCGTCGACGGGCGCGCGCTTGCCCTCGGCGTCGGCCAGGGCATCGATCTGGGCGGCGGCGTCCAGCAGGGCGGCCCGGGCATCGTGGGCGACCTCTGCGCTGCGCGCGCCCCACAGGCGGTCGCGGGCCTGCTGCACAGCGGCCGGGTCGGCGGCCGAGGCGGCCAGCAGGTGGGAGACGAATCCGCGCGGCACCGGGCGGCCGAACAGCTCGCTGGTGAAGTAGCCGGCGGCCGTGGCGGGCACCACGGTCTCGCCCTCGCGCACGATGCCGACGTGGCGCAGATGGGGGCTCGCCTCGGTGTGGGCGGCCAGGGCCTCGGCCGCCTCGGCTAGAGCGCGCCGGGCATCGGCGCTGTCGGCCAAGGGCGCGGTTGCATCGACGGGCAGGGCGGCCACGGCGGCCAGCAGACGGTCGCCGGCGCTAGTGCGTCCCTGGTAGAGCCGCAGGTTCTGCTGCACCCACAGCGCCCAGCCCTCGGCGCCGTAGCGGGCGGCGAAGCTGCGCACGGCGGCCTTGTCGCCGGCGGCGACTTCCAGCACGGCCAGCACGCGGTCTACTTTCTCGCCCGTATTCGCTTCCTCGTGGTCGCGCAGCCACGACAGCCCCACCTTCGCCGGGGCGGGGAAGCCGGCCACGGCCACCACGCCGAGCAGGTCGCGCACCGCTTCCTCGTCTTCCACGACACGGTAGAATCCCAGGGGCGTGGCCGCGGCCTGGCGAAACAGCGCATCGACGGCCTCGGGGCCGGGGCGGATGGCCCCGCCGCGCCAGAACACTGCGGATCGGGTGGGGTCGATGAGGGCGAGGGCCCGGGAGAGCCCCAGATCCTCGTTGCCGTCCAGGGCGTCGGGCAGGGTGTCGGGGTCCTTATCGGTGATATCGTTTAAGGCCACGGCCAGATCGGTCTCGCCGATCTGGCGGAAGTAGGTCTCCAGGCCGTGGGTGTACAGGTGGCGCTTGGCCTGCTCCCACTGGTTCGCCAGCGCGGTGACCAGGGTGGCGCGATCCTCGTAGACGGTGCCCTCGAACTGGTAGCCCGCCGGCCCCGCCATGGCGGCGTCGTCCAGGGGGTCGCGGTAGCGGAAAGCGCCCGGGTCGGCCAGCCAGCGTTGGATGTCGTCGTAGCCGAGGCGTCCCTGGGAGTGGGCGTAGGTGAGGCCGTAGATGAGATCGCCGAGGCTTCGGTGCTCGGGCGCGCGGGCGGCGAAGGCCACGGGGCGCTTGCCTGCCAGCACTGCCGACAGATCATCGGCGTCGATGAGGGCCTGGTGCGGGTGGCATCCGCCGTTGTACAGCGTCCAGATGGTGTAGCCCAGGGCGTACCAGTCGTTTTCCCGCTGCACCACCGAGGAATGGGGCGAGTAGCCGGGGGTGCGGCGGTCCACCTTGGTGGCCCCGGTGTCGCGGCCGGCCTCCAGCACCGAGGAGATGCCGAAGTCGCCGAGCACCACTGTATCGTCGAGAACGTAGAGGTTCTTCGGTTTCACGTCGCGATGGACGATGCCCTGCCCGTGCAAAAGGTGCAGCGCCTCGGCCGCCTGGGGAATCACCGTGTCACGCAGTTCCTCGAAGGTGATGTCGATGGCATGGGAGAAGCGGTCGGAGCACATCGGCATCACGGTCACGTCGTAAGTGGATTCGCCGAGGCCTGGGGTAACGTCGCGAATCTGCCCCGTGGCGTAGAGCGGCATGAGGTGGGTTTCCCGGAAGTGCGCCTCGCCCAGGGGGTGCTCGGTCATGAGCCGGCGCAGGTATTCCAGGACAGTGCGGCGCGCGAGACGGTCGCGCACGGCGTGGGGCTGGTAGGCGATCTTCGCGGCGTAGGTGCGGCCCTCCTCGTCGGTGGCCCGCACTACGGTGCCCTGACCGCCCGCGCCGATGACGTCGGCGGTGTGCAGGGTGAAGGTGCGATCGCCGTCGCCTTGGAAGGGCAGATCGTCGCCCGACAGCACGGGAGCCGTGCTGTCCAGATCGACCAGGGTGGGGGCCACATCCACGATGGTGGGCGCCACCGGCCGCCGCGGCTCCCGCGAGATGTCAGAGGTTTCGGCCATCAGCGGCCCTCGGGGGCGAGGCGGGCGGTTTCTGAGGCGGCGCCCACCAGGGGCGCGCGCCCGTCGTCGGTGGCGCGGCGGAAGGCGACGGCGCCGTGGGCGAGCAGGGCCTCCACGGCCTCGCCCCGCTCGATGCCGTTGTCGAAGATGAAGGTGGCCAGCGGGTTCAGATAGGCGTTCTCCACCAGGTTCCCGATGCCGCGGCCGCCCCTCTCGCGCACCTCATCGGCCATGGCCGCTTCCAGCAGATGCTCGGTCAGCGCCTCGCTGGCGGCCACGGTGATGCCGCAGCGGGTGCGCACGTTCCCGTTGATCTTCGCCAGCTGGGCCTGCAGGATCAGGCGCGAGGCCTCGGGCGAGATGTAGTCGAATACCACGATGTTGTCGCCGATGCGGTTGAGCACCTCGGGCTTGAAGTGGGTGGCCATGGCCGCTTCCACCTTGGCGCGGATGACGTCGTAGGGCTCGCCGGGATGCACGATGTTGCGCCGTCCGACGATGCGACCGTGCTCGTCGAGCATCTCTTCGGAGATGCCGACGTTGCTCGTGAAGAAGATGATGGTCTCGCTGAAGTAGACCGTCTGGCCCTGCCCATCGGTCATGCGGCCGTCTTCCAAGATCTGGAGAAACTTGTCCATGATGGAGGGATGGGCCTTCTCCACCTCGTCGAACAGCAGCACCGAGAAGGGGTTGGCGCGCACGGCGTTGGTCAGCTGGCCGCCGGCCTCGTAGCCCACGTAGCCGGGCGGCGCGCCGAACAGCTTCTGGTCGGCGTTCTCGGCGGCGTACTCGGACATGTCGAAGCGCAGGTAGCTGCGCTCGTCGCCGAAGAGCAGCTCGGTTACGGCCTTCACCATCTCGGTCTTGCCCGTGCCCGTGGGGCCGGCCAGGAGCAGCACGCCCTTGGGCTTGGTGCCCGAGGAATGCTGCATGCCGGAAAAGCCCAGCACCGAGCGCTTCAGCACGGTGACGATCTTGTCGATGGCAGGCTCCTGCCCCTTCACGCGGCGCCGTAGCGCGGCCGCCGGGTCGTCGCGCAGCTTGTCCAGCATGGCGGTCCACTGGTTCTCGCGGATGCCGTATTTGTAGAGGTCCACCAGCTGGGGGATGGCCGCCGGCTCGGTGCCGCCGCGGGCGTAGAGACGCCGCAGTTCGTCCAGTTCTACGAGCTTCATGGCATCGGTGGTGTCGATGAGCTTGCCGCGCACCTTGGCGAGGCTCGGGTCGGCCAGGTCAGGGAAGGCGCGGTCGAGGTAGGCCTCGCGGGCCGGCCGGTCGGGGTTGGGAATGGAGATGACGCGCACATCGGGGTTGCCGCGGGTGAGCCACGAGGGTACGTCGGAGGCGCGGTTCACCACCAGCACGAGGGTGTTCACGTGGGCGCCGTCGCCGCGGATGGCGTCGGCCGCGCCCAGGTAGAGGTTCATGAACACGGCGTTCTCCTCGGGGGTGAGGTCTTCCGGCGAGGAGGACAGCCGGCTCGCCAGGTTGAACACGCAGGCGACAGAAGCGGGGGCGGCAGCGTCGTCGTCGAGGCGCCGGGACAGCGCCGCGCGCACGAGCAGGGCGTCGTGGACGAGGCGGTTGGCGGCATAGGGCTGCTGGCGGGACGCCGGATCGCTCGCCGGATTCAGCGCTTCGGCCTCGGCGGTGATTTGGGTCGCCTCCCGCTGGGCCGCGTTGGCCAGGGCGGCGGCGTCGCCGGTGCCGAGGGGATCGCTGATGCCCCGCAGCGGATCAACGAACAGGAAGCGGTAGGGGCGCGGACGGGCGGCGTTGGTGCCGGCGAACAAGGCGGCCAGCAGGGCGTCCAGGGGCAGGAAGTCAGCGGTGGCATCTGGGTCGGCAGCTTCGGGTGCGGGGGCCGGCGCGGGTGTTGCGGGCGCTGCGGGCGTCCAGGGGTAGAGGTCGGCCACGTTGCCCTCGATGACGAAGACGGGCTTGATGCCGATGAAGTTGTCCAGCTCTCGCTGCCAGGTGGGCGTCATGACGGTCCCTCTCTCGCCGGGCGGCCGTGGATGCCGATGGACAGGGCGCGGCCGTCGAACACCGCGTTCTGCACGCGGCGCGGTTTTCTCTCCTCTTCATAATAAAGGTTTTCCAGCGCGGGATTCAGCACGATGAGCCGCTGATTGGTCGATCCGCGCAGCCCGCAGACCCCGTCATTGAGCGCCGCCACGTAGGGCCCGTCGACGAGCGCGTCGATCTGCGCGGGCAGGGCCGGCAGCTCTTCCCGCGTAAAACCCGTGTACACGAGGATGTCGTCGAAGGCGGGGCGAATGAGGGCGAGCAGGCGGCCGAGCTCGTCGGCCTGCTCCAAGGGGTCGCCGCCGGTGAAGGTGATGCGGTGGGCGCCGGTGCGCCGGGCCGTGGCCTGCAAGAGGGTGGCCAGGCGCTCGACGGCGATGGCGGCATCGGGGCGCACGTCCCACAGCTCGGGGTTGGCGCAGCCGGGGCAGCGCTTCGAGCAGCCGCAGGTCCACACGGCGATGCGGCGCCCTGGGCCTAAGGTGGTCACGGGGTGGTAGATGCGGTCGACGAACATGGGCGCGCCCCGGTGCTAGGGCTGGTCCGCGGGCCGCGCCGCCGCGCGGGCGATCTGACGCTGGTCGAAGGGGTCGCTGCAGAAGGAGCAGCGATCAATGTGGTCGGCGCGGCTGGCCACGGGATGCTCGGTGCCGCAGACGGGGCAGCGCACGGTCCAGCGGGGGAGGGATGCGGGGTCGGTGGGGGCTGCGTCGGTGGAAGCGTGGGTCGCGGAGCCATCGGGGGCCGCGCTGGCGCTCGCGTTCTCTGTTGCGGGTGCGTCCGGGGCGCTGGCGCAGTCTACGGTCGTGGCGCCCTGCTCGCCTTCGGGGCAGGTCAGGTTCACGCGGAACACCATGTCGGCCAGCTTCAACGTCTCATCGCCGAACAGAGGGTGGGGCACGCCGGTGCGCAGGGTCGTCCACACGCCGGCCCGTTCCACCGACGAGGCGTTGCGCCCCGTGTGCTCGATGGTCCAGCGCCCCGTATCGCCGAGAGCCACCACGGCGTGCACGCCGGAGACGCGCGGCGAGAAGGCTTCGGGCGCGAAGTCGCCCGCCCGGCCCAGCACCCCGCCCGGGGCGGTCACGGTGATGGTGGCGCCGCCGCGCAGGTCTTCCAATATAAGGTTGCTTGCCGCTGGTGGGGAAGGGGCGGCCGCGGCTGCGGCCGTGGCCGTGGCGAAGGGGGCGCCGCAGGCGGTGCAGGCGCTGGCGGCATCGGCATTGGCGAAACCGCAGGAACACAGGCGCATATCAGCTCATTTCTCGAGTGGCGGCGCGCTTGCGGCGACGATGGGCGCTGCGCGTCGTGGTCTGGACGGGGGCGGCTTCAACGCCTGTGGTCGCCGCGGTCTGCTCGGCCCTGGTTGCCTCGCGCATCTCGCGGCTGAAGGCCCCGTCGGCGGCGGCGCGGTACTGCACCCTGTTGGTGATGCCGTAGGCGGCCAACTCGTCGGCGATCTCATCGTAGACGGCGCAGAACGCTTCCTGGGCCCGAAGCAGCTCGTCGGCGCGTGCGGGGTCGTCGGTCGCTTCCAGGCAGACGGCTTCCCCGTCGGTCACGGCGTCGATGCCCTCGGGCAACCCTGCGATCTGCAGCATGAGATCGCCCTCTTCCGATAGGAAGCTGTGGATGCCCGCGGTGTCCTCGGTGCTGCCAAAAAGATGATGGGTTCCCGTCAGCTCGCGGCCGAGCGACACCGAGCGCACAATGTCGTAGCCGTGGCGCGCCATCACTTCGTCGATGCAGGCCTGCAGGTAGGCATTGCGGTCGGCCTCGGCCTGGCGCGCCCGCAGCCGTTCGACCCGCGCCACGGCCTCTTCTAAGGTGGCGAAGGCCCGTGGCGCTGCGCGATGGCCGAGGGCGGTGTCCGGCTCGGCGCGCTGCTCCAGGGTGGCGATGAGCGATGCCAGCTCGGCCATGGCCGCCTCGTTCGCTTCCATGGCCGGCAGCAGCAGCGCCAACTGCGCCGCCGTGGCGGGTTCCAACCGGCGGCTGTGCTCCATGAGCAGGGCCCGGTCGGCGGCCAACGTATGGGGCGACTGCACCAGATCCCAGGCGCGACGGGCGATCTCCTGGATGTCGGGAGGGGCTGTGTCAGTGCCGGTCGTGCCCGGGGTTTGGGTGGTCGCCTCGTCGGCATCGGTCGCGGCGGTGGTACGGGCGGTAGCCGCCGCGCGCAGCAGAGCGGCGAAGTCCTGGGCGTCGGCTGCGGCATCGGCGCGGGAGCGGGCCCTCAGGATGCGCTCCTCAGCCGCGGCGGCCTCGGCGCAGAAAGCGTCGGCGATGGCCGCGGCCCGGGCGCAACAGCGCGCGGAAAGTGCGACGGAATCGGCCATGGCCGCGGCCGGTGCGAATGCGCATTCGTCGGCGAGCCGCGCCAGGGCCGTCGCGGCCAGGGCCTGCACGCTGGCGGCCGCCTCCGCCGCCTCGGGGCACGACCGCGCCAGAGCCGTCAATCGGTCGCGCAGCTCCTCGATGCGCCGCCGAGCCCGCGCCGTCGCGCCGTCAACGTCGGAGCGCAGCGCCTCTAGCTGCGCCGCGATCATCCGCTCGATTTCCAACTGGCTTGTCTTCGGCCCGCTCATGGATGCGCCCCTTTGCAATGGAATGGTGTGCGACCATTATAAGAGGAAAGGACGAGACGGGAGGTTCCAGTGAGCGAGACGGATGCGATGAAGGGGCGGTGCGCCATGGGTTACACCGCCGACGACTACGACGGCGATGCCCATGTGCCGGCAGCGGTGGCCCTGGAGCGGCTGTGCGAGGGCAACCGCATCTATGTGGAGGCCCTCGACCACGAACGCGACCTGTCGCCCGAGCGCATCGCCGAGCTGTTCGAAAACGGCCAGCGCCCCTTCGCCTGCGTGATCACCTGCGCCGATTCCCGCGTGGTGCCCGAGCACATCTTCATGACGGGCTTGGGAGAGCTGTTCGTCATCCGTGTGGCCGGCAACATCGTGGGGCCCATCGAGTTGGCCAGCGTGGTGTACGCCTGCGAACATTTGCACACCCGCCTCGTGTTGGTGCTCGGCCATACCCACTGCGGCGCCATCAAGGCCGCCCTCGACGGAGAAGCGGGCCCCGTGGCCGCCATCACCGAGCGCATCGCCGAGGCGCTGGGCGATGTGGACGACCCCTACGAGGCCAGCGTGGTGAATGCCCAGGCTGCGGCCTCCGAGCTCGCGGAAAGCCCCGAACTCGCCCGCCTTATGGCCGAGCACGACCTGGACATCCGCTGCGCCGTCTACCACACCCACTGCGGCGTCGTGGACTTCTTGGAAGAGGCGATCTCGATTTAGGCCCACTGCAGGCTGCCCACGACCGCTCGCTTTTCCCTCGGGCGACTCTGCGAGAACTTCCCCGCTTTCGGGGGATTTAGACGTTGCGTCAGGGCTATAGCGGCGCTAGAATACGCGTTAATGGACACACTGTTCATTATTGTTCATGCTGTTGAAATGAGGGAACGTGGGTACTGCCGTACTGGAAGTGCTGTCCGACGAATCGCTGGCCCCGCCCGCCTTATGCGAGGATCGGCGCATCACCCGCTCGAAGCGGGCCCTGCGCGGGGCGCTCATCGCGCTCATCGAGGAGCGGGGGCTGGACGCCATCACGGTGAACGACCTGTGCGAGCGGGCCGACTTGAACCGGGGAACCTTCTACAACCATTTCCACGATAAGGAAAACCTGCTGACCGCGTTGGAAAACGAGGTGCTGGCCGAAGTTGCCCTGCTGCAGGCCCGGATGCAAAATGTCACCCTCGGCGACATGCTGGCCTTCCGGGTGGCCGGCCGCCCGGTGCCGGTGCTCGTGGATCTCTTCGAGTACCTGCGCGAGGAAAGCGATTTTCTGCGGGCGGTGCTCGGCTCCGGGGGCGATGTGCGCTTCGGGCCGCGCCTGCGCGAGGCGGTGTGCGAGAACCTCGTGCAGAACATCTTGCACGAGAAGTACCGCACGAACCCCACCCCTTTCGTGAATTACTACGTGGCCTTCTACGCTGCGGCCTACTTAGGGATCATCGCCCAGTGGGTCGAGAACGGCTGCCTTGAGACCCCTGAAGAAATGGCCCGCATCGCCGTGCGCCTTCTGTTCATCACGCCCGGCGAGCCTATCGAGCTGTAGGTCCCAGAAGCGAGGAAACTATGGAAAACACCTGCCCTTACCATATCGGCATCGACGTGGGCTCCACCACGGTGAAGCTCGCGGTGCTTAACAACGACCACGACATTTTGTGGGCGGTGTACCGCCGCCACCACGCCGACGTGCGCGCCACCATCGTGGAGGTGCTGCGCGAGGCGGCCGAGGCCTACCCGAACGAGGCCATGACCATCGCCATCACCGGCTCGGGCGGCCTGCTTTTGTCCCAGTGGCTGGGCGTTCCCTTCGTCCAGGAGGTCATCGCCTCCAAGACGGCCGTGGAGACCTTCATTCCCGCTACGGACGTGGCTATCGAGCTCGGCGGCGAGGACGCGAAGATCATCTACTTCGACCACGGCATCGAGCAGCGCATGAACGGCACCTGCGCCGGCGGCACCGGCGCCTTCATCGACCAGATGGCGGCGCTCCTGAACACCGATGCCGGCGGTCTGAATGCGTTGGCGGCTGACCACGACACCATCTATCCCATCGCCAGCCGCTGCGGCGTGTTCGCCAAGACCGATGTGCAGCCGCTGCTGAACGAGGGGGCCCGCCGCGAGGATATCGCCGCCTCCATCTTCCAGTCGGTGGTCACCCAGACCATCTCGGGGCTGGCCTGCGGACGGCCCATCCGCGGCAACGTGGCCTTCTTGGGCGGCCCCTTGCAGTACCTGCCCGAATTGCGGAAGCGCTTCTACGAGACGCTGGAGCTGCGCGACGAGGCCATCATCGTGCCCGAGAACGCCCATTTGTTCGTGGCCGCCGGCTGCGCCATCGCCGGTGCGGCGGAAGGGGCCGCCCCCGAGCCGCTGGCCGCGGTGCTCGCGCGCTTGGAGGGCTTGGGCGACATGCAGGGCTCGGAAGTGGTGCGCCTGGCGCCGCTGTTCGCCAACGAGGGAGAGCTGGCCGAGTTCCGAGGCCGCCACGACGGCGAGCGGGTGCGCCGGGGCAACCTGGCCGACTATCGCGGTGTAGCCTTCCTCGGCATCGATGCCGGCTCCACCACCTTCAAGGCGGCGCTCATCGGCG
>CANSES010000029.1 GCA_947645965.1 uncultured Enterorhabdus sp.
GCACCATGGCCTGCACGAAGGGGGCACCCAGCTTGTGCACGAGCACAAAGATGAAGGCGCTCGAGATCACACAGCCGATCCAGATGATAAGCGCGCCCACCCAGGGGCCGTAGATCATGCCGGCGGCCACCTGCACCACCTCGCCGGGGATGAAGGCCACCACGATCTGCAAAAACTGGATGGCCAGCAGAATGAGGAAGCCCCAGGGGCCGGCGTTGCGGATGTCGGTGGTCACGCGATCGACGCCGCCGGGCTCGAACAGCTCGTGGATCATGGGCCACAGGGCGATGCACACCACGATCATGATGACGAAGAACGCGATGAGGCCCGCGAACTTGAAGATGTTCGCCGCAGGCATCTCGTGGCCGACGACGGTCTTCTCCTCGTGGGCCTTGGCCTCCAGTTTCTGGAGGCGCTCTGAACGGTGGGGGGTTTTGTTGTGAGTATCCATGGCTCCAGTTTAACGGAGCGCCCCGACCAGCGGGGCGCTCTTCAGCAAGTCTTTATCTTAGTGACGGAATTGTAAGGGCGCCTAGTCTTCCTTGCGCGCCTTGTCGTATTCCTCCTTGAAGGCGGCGAACATGCCGCTGGCCCGCTTGATCTGGCGGCCCGTGGCATAGGCGCCGGCGTTCACGGCCTTGCCCGCGGCCTTCGTGGCCCCCGACACGGCGGGCTTCACGGCCTCCACCGTCTCGCGGGCACGCTCGGCCACCACGGCCGTGGCCTCGCCGGCCTTCGCGGCCAGACCGCCCTCGGCATCCAGCTCGGCCACCTCGTCGGCCACGAGGATGGCGCCGAGCACCGGCTCCTCCCCCGTCTCGCCGTTCACGGCCAGGGCCGTGCCGATGCCGCGCTTGAAGCCGCGGATAAGCGACCCGGGAATCTCCCTCACGCCGAGCAGCGCGTTGGCCGTGGCGCCCTGGGTCACCTGGAGCGTTTCCACCTCGCCGGTTTCCTCGTCGAAGGTGACGTCGCCCACCGAGCCGTACACGGTGCCGTCCTCGCCGATCACCGGCAGGCCGCCCCACAGCACGCAGTCGTCGTAGTTCACGCCGAGGGCCTTGCAGGCACCCTTGTCGGTGGCCTCGGGGGAACGGCTCACGACCACGCGGCCGTCCACCATGGTGTAGCCGCCCAGGGCCACGAACACGTCCTTGCGGCGGAACATCCACAGCAGATCGGGGCGCTTCACGATGAAACCGACGCAGCGGCGCTGGCTGGGATGGAACACGCAGTGGCGCACTTTGCCCAGCTTGCTCACGGCTTCGGGCTTCTTGGCCGAGCTCCTGTCGGCAAACACGCGCTTGCCGATAAGCTCGGACGTTGAGGTGAGGTTTCCGCTCATGAGACTACTTGTCGGCCTTGTGCTTGGCAGCCTTGTCGGCCACCTCTTCGGCCTTCTCGGCCACATCGTCGGCCTTGTCGGCCACGGCGTCGGCAGCGGTGGACACCGCGTCGCTCACGGCATCGTCGTCCACGTTCTTGGCCACCTGGTCGGCGATGCGCTGACGGGCGGCTTCGATCTTCTCGCGCAGCTCGTCGCCCTTCTCGTTGATGGTGGGGGAAATGTTGCTGGCGGCCTCCTGGATGGACGCGGCCATATCGGCGCCGCGGGCAGCGGCCTCGGAGGCGATCTCCTGGCCCTTGGCGGTCACGTTGTTCACCACTTCGGCGCCCTTGCTGGCAGCCTCCTGGTAGATGTGCTGGGCACCGGCCGCAGCCTGGCCGCCCCACTGCTGGGCGTCGCCCAGGATGTCGTTGGCCTTGTCGGCCACCATGGCGCGGGTCTCGGCGCCGGGACGCGGCGCGGCCAGCAGGGCTGCGACGGCGCCGACAACGCCACCGATCAGAAACATTCCAAATTTGTTGGCCATAACTGCCTCCTTTATCGACGGAATATCAAGTTCGCTCATTATAGGGGGCGCAAGCGGCGAAAACCGTCTGCACTTTGCGGTTCTCACCTTACGGTAAACAAGCTGTCAAACATCATCGATGAGGAAAACTCGCATAAAAAACCGTAGCCTGTGCGCAATATGGTCACAGGCTACGGAAACAGATGGAATCGAAGCGGTGCGGGAATGCGCGCCGCACCAGCCGACGCGCGACGGCCTAGAACTTGGCGCCGCGGGCGTAGGCCTCGGTCACCAGGGTGTCCATCACTTTGGGCAGGGTGAGCCCGGCAGCCCCGCAGGCCATGGGGAACAGCGAGTGCGGCGTCATGCCCGGGGACACGTCCAGCTCGAAGCAGCGTGCCTGCCCGCCGTCCCATACCAGGTCGACGCGACCCAGGTCGCGAGCGCCGTAGGCCCGGTACACTTCCAGGGCCGCGCGCTCGATCTCCGCGCGGATGGCCTGGGCCGTGCCCTCATCGGGCGACAGGGACGCGGGGCGCACGGGGCAGAAGAACTCCACGACATCGTCGGCCATGCGGGCGGCGGCGTCGAAGAACTCCCCCTCGCGGGCCACGATCTCCACGGGCGGCAGGGCGTAGGCATCCCAGCCGGTGCCGAGCACCGCCACGGACACCTCCACGCCATCGACCCACTGCTCGATGTTCACGGCCTCGTCAAAGGACAGGGCATCGAGCACGGCCTCGCCCAGTTCGTCCTGGGAGTTCACCTTGTGCACGCCCAGGGCACTGCCGCCGTGGGCCGGCTTCACGCAGACGGGATAGCCGCCGATCACGCGGTCGGCCACCATGTCCAGCGCCGTGGCGGCTCCCATGGCCTTGAAGGCATCCTTGGCCAGGTACACGCCCTGGGGCCACGAGGCGATGCCCTCCTCGCCGGTGATGTCGCGGTACTTCTCCAAGGAGGAGTGCAGGGCGTCCTTGTTCCAGGCGCAGTGGCACACGCTGGCCGGCGAGCCCACGAAGGGAATGCCGAGGAACTCCAGCAGGCTTTGGATGGTGCCGTCCTCGCCGTGCTTGCCGTGCAGGGCGTTGTAGACCACATCGGGCCGCTCGCTGCGCAGCGTGGGCACCAGATCGGCATTGGTGTCCAGCGGCACCACCTTGTGGCCGGCCTCTTCCAGGGCTTCGCACACCACGCGGCCCGAGGCCAGCGACACCTCGCGCTCGAAGGACTTGCCTCCCATGAGCACTGCTACTTTCATTCACTTCTCCTTCTCGTAGAAACTCCCCGCGACGCACGGCTTACTCGGCGGCTTCCTCCTGGGCTTCGGCCACCTTCTGCTCGGCGATCTCGATTTGGGCGGCATCGCCGTCGTGGGACTGCATGACGGCTTCCTCGTTCTCCTCAGATGCCACGATAACGTCGTCCCAGTTCTCGCGCTCGCTTACGGCCATGGCAGGCTCCTTTCTCGCGACGGTCGGCAGGGCGCCGGCCTCAATGAACACGCGGTACAGTTCCAGGCGCTCCTCGATAACCCCGGCCAGACGTCGCACAGCTTCGGTGATCGATTCAGGTGTCTCGAAGCTGAAGTTGACGCGCATGGAGTTCTTTCCGGTTACGCCGTCGGGGAAAAACGAATTCCCCGGCACATAGGTTACGCCCGCTTCCAGCGCCTCGGCAAGCATCGAATCGGTATCCATATAGTCAGGCAGCGTAATCCAGAGGAACATGCCGCCTTCGGGATGGGTCCAGCGGGCCTCGGGCGGGAAGAACTCCTCCAGAGCCGCCAGCATGGTGTCGCGGCGCTCTTTGTACACGCCGATGAACTTCTGCAGCGTGCGCTGCCAGGGGATGTCGGCGAAGTAGTGCTGCACGATCAGCTGGTCGAAGGCGCTACCGCACAAATCGGCGCCCTGCTTCACCAGATTGATGCGGGCGAGCACGGCCTCGGGGGCGGCCACCCAGCCGGTGCGCAGGCCCGGGCCCAGCATCTTCGAGATCGTGCCCAGATAGATGACGGAATCGTCCATGGCCTTCAGGGGCACCTGGTGGCCGCCGTCGTAGCGCAAACGGCCGTAGGGGTCGTCCTCCACCACCATGAAGTTGTACTCGGCCGCCAGCTCCAGCAGACGGCGGCGGCGCTCGGCGGTCATGGTGACGCCGCCGGGGTTCTGGAAGTTCGGGATGGTGTAGCAGAACTTCAGGCGCGGGTTGTTCTTGCCGATGCGTTCAAGTTCCGCCTCCAGCAGGTCCATGCGCATGCCCTCGTCGTCGAAGGGGATGGCGCGCACGTCGGGCTCGAAGGCGGAGAAGGCCTGCAGGGCGCCCAAGTAAGTGGGGCCCTCGGTGATGATGATGTCGCCGGGATCGATGAAGGCCTCGGCGATGAGGGTGAGGGCCTGCTGGGCCCCGGAGGTGACGAGCAGCTGCTCGGGCTTCACGCGAATGCCCAGGTCGCGCATCATGTCGGCCAGCACGGCGCGCAGGCCGGCCAGGCCGTCGGTGGGGCCGTACTGCAGCGAGACGGCGCGGGCGCGCTCGGTGTCGATAGCGGCCAGGGTGGCGCGGCGCACATCTTCCACGGGCAGCAGCGACACGGCGGGCATGCCGCCGGACAGCGAGATCACATCGTCGCGGGTGGCGGCGGCGAAGAGGTTGCGCACCGCCGAGGGGCGCATCTTGCGCACGCGGCGGGCGATCTTGTCGCCGGTGGTATCGAAGGTGATGTGAGCTGATGACATGGCTAATCCACCATCCCTTCCATAAGCGCGCAGGCGGCTTTCAGGGCCGCCAGAGCGATGAGGTCATCGGTAAAGTTTACTGCAACCCGCGCCAGCCCCGCACGCTCGTCCAACCATTCCGTTGTACCGACAAAAGTAGCCGCCGAACGGTTGGGGGCGGTTGAGGGGGCCGCGGCGGGGCGAGCCGAGGCGCGGGCGGCGGCCTGGGCCTCGGCTTGGAAGTCGATGATGAGGTGCTCCAGCACGTGGGGCAGCGAGGTGCGACCGAGGATAGCGCCGAAGGACGCTCCCTCGGCGTTCAAGCAGGCGTGCTGGGCGAGGAAGGGGCGCGCAGCGCTCAGGCGCGCGGCCGCAGCGGGACCGAGGCAGGCCGCGGGGCCGCCGAGTACGCGCACGAGCAGCACCATGCGATCGCGCTCGAAGGCGATGCGCTCGACGGCCAGGGCGCTCACAACCGATCGGCCGCCGATGCGGGGTCGTCGGAACGGTCGGCACGGCGGGAAGCGCCGTCGCCGGCATCGCCGGCGTCGTCGGCGTCGCCCCCGCGAGTCGCGGCGCCAACACCCTCATCTGCGGCATCGGCATCATCGTCGGGAGCGGCCCCGTCGGCATCATCGGCGCCGTCGCCCTGCGCGCTGTCCGCCCCCTCGGTCTCTGCGGCGGGCTTGTCGTTGGGCACGCCCAGGGTATCGTTGCCGCTACTCGGAGCGGACAGATCGCCCAAGGTCTCGTCCTCGATCACCTGGACATCATCGCCCGTGCCTTCCCCATCGACACCGAGGCCATCAACCTCGTCTTCGAGCTCAGGAACCTGGGCCGTAGGCGTGCGCGACAGCAGCGTGACGCCCTTCCCCGCCTTCTCAGCCGGGGCCAGGGGCACGCCGCGCAGGTTCTCCCACAACGCTTGGATGGTCCAGCCGATGTCGCTGCTCAGGGTATCGCCGCCGCTGAATTTGCCGTCCACCAGGGCCAGCTGGTTGCGATCCAGGGAAAAGCGGTAACGACCCGAGCCGGCCAGATTGCCGAAGGTGAACTCGATGGTCTTGTCGCCGGTGTCCATGGTGTACTTGTAGGACACGTCGTCGGTCAGGTGGATACGATCCTCGGTGATGATGATGGGCGTGGACGTGCCCGCCAGGTACCACGTGCCGCGAAAATCGCTCGCATCGTCGGCGGAAAACCAGCGCAGCCAGGTGAAACCGCAGATCAGAGCCACGGCCAGCACAGCGAACAGCGCACCCACCGATGCCGCGGCGATCTTGCCCCGAGTCCAACGCGGCTGCTTCACCGCCGGCCGTGCCGCAGGCCGGGCCGCGCGGTTCGCCCGCGCCGCACTCTGCGCCGCAGCCGCCTCTTCCCCGTCGGCCGCCGCCTCGCCTTCGGGCGCGGTCGCGGCCTCTGGCGCGGTGGCGCCCTCGGCCGAGCCGTCCGCTGACGCGCCTGTCGCGGGGGTCGCTGCGGTCGCCTTGGCAGCCGCCGTCTCGCCCGTCGTCGCGGCCCCGGGAACGATGCCCGACGCCGAAGCGTCAACCGATCCCCCTGCGCCTGCCGCGACGGCCGCCACGGGGGTCTCCCCCGTCGAAGCCGCGCTCGTCGCAGGCATATTCGCAGCCGCGCTCGCCCTGGCCACCGGTGCCGTCACGGGTCGTTCGGCACCCGCACCGGACGCAGCAGCCACAGCCGGGCCTCTCGTCGCTGGAGATTCGTTCTTCAGCCGAGGGGCATGACGCGTAGGCGTAGGCGTAGGCGCCGGCGCCGAAGCCCCCGCACTCGTCCGTCCGCCTTCCGCACCCGAAGGCGCCGCAGTCGCCCCGCACCCCGGGACACCACCCGCCCCCGAAGCCCCCGCCCCCGGCGCGGCATGCTTCGCCGGCGCGCCCGCAAGGGGCCCGCTCGCAGAGGGCGGCGTTGGTGCTGCGTGGCGCGCCCGCTCCCTTTGAGCGCGGCGCCGGGGGTTGTTGCGCCCCCCCAGCTCGCGCGACTGCTCGTCCATGGGTGCGCTAGATCTCTTCCGGCTGAATCACCGTGAGGCCGCCCATGTAGGGCACCAGGGCCTCGGGCACCGTGATGGTGCCGTCGGGATTCTGATAGTTCTCGATGACAGCGGCCATGGTGCGGCCCACGGCCAAGCCCGACCCGTTCAGGGTGTACAGGAAGCGGCTGCCTTTGAAGTTGGCTGGGTCGCGGTACTTGATGTTGGCGCGACGGGCCTGGAAGTCGGTGCAGCAGCTGCAGGAGGAGATTTCCTTGTAGGCATTGTAGCTGGGCAGCCATACCTCCACGTCGTAGGTCTTGGCGGAGGAGAAGCCGATATCGCCCGTGCACAGGCTGATGACGCGGTAGGGCAGGCCCAGCTTCTGCAGGATGTTCTCGGCATCTTCCACCATGGACTCCAGCTCGTCGAAGCCGGTCTCGGGGGTGGCGAACTTCACCATCTCCACTTTGGAGAACTGGTGCACGCGGATGATGCCGCGGGTGTCGCGGCCGGCGCTGCCCGCCTCCTCGCGGAAGCAGGGGGTGAAGGCGCAGTAGTGCAGCGGCAGCTGGCTGGCGTCCAGCACCTCGCCGGCGTGCAGGTTGGTCAGCTGCACCTCGGCCGTGGGGATGAGGTAGAGCCCCTCGGTGGTGTGGAACAGGTCCTCCTCGAACTTCGGCAGCTGGCCCGTGCCCGTGAGCGTGGCGGCGTTAGCCATGGCCGGCACCCACCACTCCTTGTAGCCGCGGGACGTGTGCTGGTCCAGCATGAAGGAAATCAGCGCGCGCTCCAGACGGGCGCCGGCGCCCCCGAGCACGTAGAAGCGGCTCTCGGCCAGCTTCACGCCGCGCTCGAAATCGATGATGTTCAAGGCCGGCCCCAGATCCCAGTGGGCCTGGGCCGTAAAGCCCTCGGCGGCGAAGTCGCGCGGGGTGCCCCAGCGGCGCACCTCGGGGTTGTCGTCCTCGTCCTCGCCGATGGGGGTAGACCCGTCGCACAGGTTCGGCACGCTCATGAGCAGGTTGGTCAGCGCATCGTCGGCCGCAGCGCGCTCGGCGCTGGCCGCTTCCAGCTTCTCGTTGATCTGGCGCACCTGTTCCTTGGCGGCCTCGGCCTCGTCCTTCTTGCCCTGGCCCATCAGAGCGCCGATCTCCTTGGAGATCTTGTTGCGCTCAGCCTGAAGGGCCTCCTCTTCCACGATGATCTCGCGGCGCCGCACGTCAAGGGAGGCAAACTGCTCCGGATCGAAATGCGCATGGCGATTCTTCATGGCCTCGGCCACTTCGTCAAGATGATCGCGTACATATTTGACATCCAGCATAAGAGTGCTCCTTGGATCGTGCGTTTTGCGTTCGACCAGTATAGCGCAACCAGTAGGCATGGAGATTGCGTTTGCGGTGAAGAAGCATAGTATACTTTCACCTGCACAACACCGATACCACCGCCGCACAGCCGCGGCGTTCACGAAGACGAGGAGGGCGCCCATGAATATCGAGGAGTTGTACCACTTCCTGTTCGAGACCATGCCGGGCATTGGCATCCTGGTCGGCGGCGGCCTGCTGGTCAGCGTCATCGTCTGCCTGATTCTGGAGCGGAAGACCCGCAAGCAGTTCAAGAACCACGAGAAGACCGAGGACGACTGGTCCCTGTTCGATGACGACGAGGAAGACGAGAAGTAGCGCCGCCCTCGCGTTCAAGCCGAATCACCAAGAGGCCCCCGCCCGGCATCATCGCCCGGCGGGGGCCTCTTTTTCGTAACGGTGCCGCTGAACGTGGCGCTCGATTGCGCAATCCACCCGAAGGCCCTTCCGCCCTAGGCCTCTTCCTCGTCGAGGTGCCATTCCTCTTCGGCCCAGCGGGCTCGGTCGGGAATGTTCATGGCGGCGGCGATGATGCCGATGACGCCGGGCACCAAGGCGCCGAGCAGGGCCGAGGGGGCGGGCAACCACGAGCCGCCGAAGTTGGTGAGGTGCGCCGCCGCGCAGGCACCGCCCATGAGCACCACAGCCGCGACCACGGCGCCGGCCATATCGAAGGCCTTGGTACCGCGCACGCAGCAGAGGCTGTAGGCGGCCGCGGCCACCACCCAGCTGATGCCGATGACCCAAGTGCCGCCCTGGGAAATGAGGGCCACGCAGGCCGCCTGGGGGTTGTCGCTGAAGCTGAGGTGCAGAAGCGCATCCCAGTTCATCACGTCCATGGAACCGCAGGCCGCCATGATAAGGGCCACGAAGAAGGCGAAGGCCGCCGTCAGGGCCGACTGGATCACCGGCAGAAACACGCCCGCGCCCACCGGGGCCAAGCCGCCGAAGCCGATGGAGCCGAACAGCGGCTGAAGCAACGCCACC
This sequence comes from uncultured Enterorhabdus sp., assembly GCA_947645965.1. Next base: position 8,918 of record CANSES010000029.1, read on the forward strand.
GTGGCCTGGGACGTGCCGCGACATCCCACGAGATACCACCAGCCCGCCACCACCGCGGCCAAAAGCAGGGTGAGCGCCCAAGCGCCCGCCCCGGCCAGACCCGCGGCCAGCATGGCGTAGCCGAACAGGATGCCGATGTTGGGGCGCACCGCCGCCACGGCCGCGCACACGGCCACTAGCACCCAGTACACCACGGTCGCGTCATCGAGCAGGCCGCCCGGCGAGCCGGCGTTCAGGTGAATGTTCGCCAGGCCCGCGGCGGCCAGCAGGCCCACGGCCAGGGCGCTCACGATGCGGGCGACGATAGCGGCGCCGCGCAGGCCCAGGCGATCCACGAAGGGAGCCAACGGCTCGCGGGACTGCTCGGGCTCGGGGTCGGCCTCGGGCAGATCGACGCCCTTCACGATGTCGGCCAGGGCCTTCTTGCCCTTCTTCGCATTGCCGAGCAGCGGCGTGAGCGCCTCGGCGAACTCCGTCACCGTGCCGAAGCGCTCGTCCATCTCCGGGTCCAGGGCCATGAACATGATGTCGTCAGCCTCGGCGTCCAGCTCGTCCCAGCACAGCGAGGGCAGCACCAGCTCGGCGTCTTCGATGAGCTCCTCGGCGGCGCGCAAAGTGGAGGCAAAGAACGGGTTGGAGCCGGTGAGCATCTCGTAGGTGAGGCTCGCCAGGGCCCACTCGTCGGTGCGCACGTCCAGGGGCTCCTGGCGCATCTGCTCCAAGGGCATGTAGCCGATGGTGCCGCCGCCGGTGGTGCCCGAGCCGGTGGCATCCATGAGGGCGGCCAGGCCGAAGTCGGTCACCTTGGCCACGCCCTTGGAGTTCACTATGACGTTCTCGGGCTTGATATCCAGGTGCAGGGTCTGCTCGCCGTGGGCCACCTCCAAAGCGTGGGACACGGCCGTGAACACGGCGGCCACAATGTCGAGAGTGATGTTGTCGTCGATCTCGTCGATGATCTCGGCCAGCGTCTTGCCCTCGATGTACTCCATGATCACGTAGGCCGTGGAGTCCTCCACCGCGCAATCGTACACCGTGACGATGTTGGCATCGGACAGCTTCGCGACGGAACGGGCCTCTTCCAAGCCGGGAATGTGCTCGAACAGGTCGGCGTCGTCGGGCTCTTCGAAGTCGGCCGAGGGGGCCGGCTGCGAGACCACCGGGGCGCTGGCTGCCGCGGCCTCGGTGCGGATGGTGTGGCGGCCGCCGCGGCGCCGACGGCGCTCGGTGGCACCGTCGATGGTGCGCGAGGGGCGGATGCCGCGCAGATGGCGCACGTCCACGGCGCTCTCATCGAAGTAGTCGCTGATGGGAGCGGCGTCCTGCACCTCCACGGGCGGCACGTAGGCCGCCTCGGGGGCATGGCGCGTCTTGCGCGGGGCAGCGCGGCCGTCAAGGCCCGCGCCCGCTGCGGGAGCCGCGTCGAAGCCGGCCGTACCGGCGCCCCAGGGTACGATCGTCGCCTCCCAGGGATCCTCGGGCGTGGCGACGGCATCTTCCCAGGGGGGCACTTCGTCAGCCGCCGTCGGCGCGCTGCGGCGGGACGCCACGCCTGCGCGCCGTTCGTCCACCCCGCGCAGAAAGTCGGGGTCGGAAGGGAAGGACGGAGCCACTGGGATGGGAGCGCTGGCGCCCCCGGCGACGGCGCCGCTCGCGGGTGCCCCCGAGCGGCTGCGAGCCGCCGACGATGCCGAAGCCCCAGCCGCACCCACCGTCCGGCCCGCAGCCGTCGCGACCCCTTCCCCGCCTTCCAAATCGGCGGCCATACGGGCCTCCAAGGCGACCAGGCGCGCGCGGGCCACCTCGTCTTCCGACAGCTCGATGCACTTGATGGCCACATCGCGCTTGAGATGGGTGTCGAAGGCGTGCACGACGGTGCCGTAGCCGCCGGCGCCGGCCTGGCCGACGACGCGGTAACGATCCAGTATGAGGGGGGAGGAAACCATAGGGCGATAACCTCTTCTTCTTCGTTTGGGCTGCATGGTTTGAGGTAGGGCAATTCTACCATCGCGGCGGCCCCGACGCGACCGTTGATCGGCGGTGGCCGCGGGTCTCCTCAAACCGCGCCCAAAACCCGAAATGTGCGCAAAGCAACGGATTCTTGAACGAATTCCCCCACTATCGGCCGCCCGAGAGCCCCTGGACTATGATCTTTCTACCAACTCAAACTCACTCGACGGGTTTTTGGTCACAAAACACCAAGCCTCTCGCGAAAGGATCCCCCATGTTGACCATCGGTTGTCATTTGTCGAAGCACCGCGGCTATGCGGAAATGGCGCGGGAGGCCGCGTCCATCCATGCGAACACCTTCCAGTATTTCACCCGCAACCCGCGCGGCAGCAAGCAGGCCGAGCTGGACGCCAAGGATGTGCGGGAGTACCGCGCCCTGCTGGCCGAGCACGGCATCCGCGACGTGTTGGCCTACGCCCCCTACGATACCGATCCGGCCACGGCCAAGATGAGCGAGCGCGACTTCGCCCTGATGACCTACGCCGAGGACCTGGCCCAGCTGGCCGAGCTGGAGGTGCCGATGTACCTAGTGCGCCCCGGCAGCCGCCTGGACATTTCCGTGGACGAGGGCCTGGCCGACGTGGCCGATGCCCTGAACAAGGTGATCACCCCCAGCCAGACCACCCTCGTGCTGCTGGACACTATGGCCGGCGAGGGTAGCCAGGTGGGTACCTCCTTCGAGCAGCTGGCCGCCATCATCGGCCAGGTGAAGCTGGCCGACCACGTGGGCGTCTGCTTCGACTGCGCCGGCGTGTGGGCCGAGGGCTACGATCTGGTGAACGACCTGGACGGGGTGCTGTCCCAGTTCGACCAGACCATCGGGCTGGACAAGCTGAAGGCCGTGCACCTGAACGATGCCACCCACGAGCGCGGCAGCCATGTGGATCGCCACGCCCGCATCGGCGAGGGCAAGATCGGCTTCGACGCCCTGACCGCGCTGGTGAACCATCCGAAGCTGAACGGCGTGCCCTTCTACCTGGAGGAACCCGACTCCACCCTGGTGATCTACGAGCACGACGTAACCCGCTTCAAGCAGGCGTACACGGGGAAGTAAAGGGCGCGCCACATATATAAAGAAGGGCCGCCAGCGCGATTGAACCGCCTCTCATTTCTTGGACAAGAGAAATGGGAGGCCTCTTTATGTCTGGAAGACCGCTCTACGATGCGGGGGTTCGACGGCGCGCCGTCGAACTCTACAAGGAGGGCCACGGGCGCGACGTAATCGCGCGTCTCGTCGGCGCCCCCGAGGGAACCGTGAGAAAATGGCTGGACACCT
>CANSES010000030.1 GCA_947645965.1 uncultured Enterorhabdus sp.
CCTCCACCTCGCAGGGGATGCGGGCCCAGCCCTCGATGAGGTTCTTGGCGATGAGCCCGGCGTGGTAGGAGGTGCCGCAGGCGATGACGTAGACGCGGTCGATGAGGTTCAGCTCCTCGGCGGTCATGTCCAGCTCGTCGATGACGAGGGACCCGCCGGACAGACGGCCGGCCAGGGTATCACGGATCACCCGGGGCTGCTCGTAGATCTCCTTCAGCATGAAGTCGGGATAGCCCCCCTTCTCGGCCACGTCGATGTCCCAATCCACATGGGTCACCTCGGGGGCGATGGGGTTGCCCTCCAGATCGAAGTACTCCACACCGTCGGCAGTCAGGCGCGCCATCTGGTCGTCGGCGAGCACCACCACGTCGCGGGTGGCGTCGATCATGGCGATGATGTCGCTGGCCACGTAGCTGCCCTGCTGCCCACGGCCCACCACGATGGGGGAATCCTTGCGGCAGGTGATGATGGTGCCGGGCTCGCCGTCGGCCATCACGGCCAGGCCGTAGGCGCCCACCAGATGCCCCACGGCCTCGGCCACCGCAGCGCGCAAGTCGCCGCTGTTCTCGGTGCGCATGCGATGGTACGCCTCTTCCACCAAATGGGCCACCACCTCGGTGTCGGTCTCCGACTTGAACTGGTGGCCGCGGCCGATCAGCTCCTCGCGCAGCTCGGCGAAGTTCTCGATGATGCCGTTGTGCACCACGGCGATATCCCCGGCGCACGAGGTGTGGGGGTGCGCGTTGGCCTCGCTCGGTTTGCCGTGAGTGGCCCAGCGGGTGTGCCCGATGCCGCAGGTGCCGGTGAAGTCGAAGTGCTCCAGGGTGTGGGCCAGCTCGGACACCTTCCCCTTACGGCAGACCACCTCGATGGCCGCGCCCTGCTGAATGGCCACGCCGGCCGAGTCGTAGCCACGGTACTCCATGCGCGAGAGCCCCTCCACCAGAACAGGCTCGGCCGCTGAAGCTCCCGTGTATCCGACGATTCCGCACATACCTGTACTCCTTATCGCAAGCGACGGCTGCGCGCCGCCCTTCCTTTTGAAATGATTCGGTCTATTGTACCGTTGCACGCCCGCCCGCGCACCGGTTCCCCGCAGTTTGCTAGAATATATCGCAAATCTATCGATTCGAAAGGCGGCACCGTGGCGCGTTCCAAGAAATCCCAGGCCATTGTGGATGGTGCTCTGTCCATGGCCATCCCCGACGAGTCCGTGGGCCTCGGGGTTGACATCGTGGAAATCGAGCGGATGCGCAAGATCATCAAGCGCTCCCCCGCCTTCGTGGAGAAGATCTACTCCGCCGCCGAGCGCGCCTACTGCGACGGACACACTCATCCCGAGGTGCACTACGCCACCCGCTTCGCCGCCAAGGAGGCGGTGCTGAAGGCCCTGGGCACCGGCTTTTCCGGCGGCATCCACCCCTTGGATGTGGAAGTGCGCCGCACCGCGAAGGGCCGCCCCTACGTGGTGCTCACCGGGCGCGCCCGCGAGGTGGCCCGCGAGCAGAACGTCCGCGAGATCCCCATCTCGCTGTCGTTCACCCACACCGACGCCGTGGCCTGCGCCATGGCCATCACCGACGAGTCCGTCGCAGCCCAAGAACGTCGCCGCGACCCCATGGAAGAGCTCACCCGCCAGTTCAAAGAGGCCCGCACCTTCCTCGACGACCTCCCCGCAAAAGAAAGCGGCCAGGCATAACCCTGGCCGCCTAAGCAAACTCTAAGCGCGAATCTCGGCGCCTGTGGCCTTCTCCACCTTGGAGACGAGCTTGGCGTGCACCTTCTCCACTTCCTCGCTCGTCAGCGTGCGATCCGGCGCCCGGTAGATGAAGCTGTAGGCCACCGACTTCTTGCCGGCGCCCACGCGCTCCTCGTCGCGGTACACGTCGAACAGGGCCACCGATTCCAGCAGCTTGCCGCCGGCCGAGGTCATCACCTGCAGCATCTTCTCGTGGGTCACGTCCTCGTTCACCACGAAGGCCTGGTCCATGGCCACCGCCGGGTAGGTGGGCACGTCCACGTAGGGACGGGCCGGCCGCGCGGCGCGCACGAGCCCGCTCACGTCCAGCTCGAAGGCCACCACCGGGGCCGTGGCACCGAACGCCTCCACCACGAGGGGGTGGATCTCGCCGATCCAGCCGAGCGAGGCCCCGTCGGCCATGATCTCGGCGGCGCGGCCCGGCTGCAGATGGGGGGCTTCCTCAGCCGTGAGGGCCTTGAAGCGCACCTTGGGCAACGCCAGCTCGCGGGCGATGTTCTCCAGGACGCCCTTGCCGTCGAAGAAGTCGAAGGGCACCGGGCGCAGGTTCCAGCCGTCATCGCCCATGGCGCCGGCCAGCACGCCGGCCAGCTTCTTGCGCTCCTTGGCCTTCTTGCGCCCCTCGGCGGCGGAGAACACCGTGCCGATCTCGTAGAGCTGGATGTTCTTCACGCTGCGGCTCTGGTTGTAGGCCACCGAGCGCAAAAGCCCGGGGATGATGGACTGGCGCATGACCGACTGGTCGGCGTTCAGCGGATTCAGCAGCTCCACGGCCAAGCCGAGGCCCTCGGCGGGCAGGCGCAAACGCTCGACATCGCCCGGCTCGGCGAAGGAATAGGTCATGGTCTCGTTCAGGCCCGAGGCGCGCAGCGTGTCGTTCAGCGTGCGCAGCGTCTCCTGCTCGGGCGTGCGCGCGCCCACGCGCTCGCGGCCGCCGGGCAGGGTGGGCGGGATGCGGTCCATGCCCCACAGGCGCAGCACTTCCTCGTACAGGTCGATCTCGCGCTCCAGGTCGGGACGGAAGGTGGGGGCCGAAACCCCCAGCACGTCGGCGTCGTCGGTAGCCTCCACGGCGCAGCCGAGGCGCACGAGGATGTCCTCGATGAAGTCGGTGGGAATATCGGCGCCCATCATGGCGTTGAAGCGCCCGATGCGGAAGGTGAGCGCGCGGGCCTCGGCGGGCACGCCGTAGACATCCACCACGCCGGGGCGCACGGTACCGCCCGACACCTCGGCGAGCAGAGCCGCCGCGGCCTGGGACACCAGCTCGGTCAGGTTCTCGTCCACGCCGCGCTCGTAGCGCATCGACGACTCGGAGATGAGCTTCAGGTTGCGGCTCGTGCGCGAGGTGCGTCCGTTGCAGAAGTCGGCGGCCTCCAGCAGCACCGTGGTGGTCGCCTCGGTCACCTCGGTCTCCAGGCCGCCCATGACGCCGGCCAGGGCCACGGCGCGCTGCGGCGTGGCGATGACCGTCATGTCCTCGGTCAGGGTGCGCTGCTCCTCGTCGAGGGTCGTCAGCGACTCGTCCTCGGCAGCACCGCGCACGATGATGCGCACCTGCCCGTCCTCGTCGGTCAGAAGATCGTAGTCGAAGGCGTGGAGGGGCTGGCCGTACAGGTACAGGATGTAGTTGGTCACGTCCACCACGTTGTTGATGGGGCGTCCCCCCGCGGCGCTCACGCGCTCGGCGAGCCAGTCCGGCGACGGGCCCACCTTCACGTTGTCGATCACGCGGGCGGTGTAGCGGCAGCAGCGCTCCGGGTCGGCCACGTCCACCGACACCGAGGCGGCCACATCCTCGCCGGCGGTCACGGCCGCCAGCTTCGCCACGTCGGCGGCAAGCGGGTAGGTCACCGGCTGCTGGTACATGGCGCCCACCTCGCGGGCCATGCCCACCATCGACAGGCAGTCGGGCCGGTTCGGGGTGATCTCCAGGTCGAGCACCGTATCGCCCGAGCCGATGATCTCGGCGATGGGCGTGCCCACCGCCGTGTCCTCGGGCAGAATCCAGATGCCCGAGTGGTCCGACCCCAGGCCCAGCTCCCGCTGGGAGCAGCACATGCCGCAGCTCACGACACCGCGCAGCTTCGACTTCTTGATCTTGAAATCGCCGGGCAGCACCGCGCCCACGCAGGCCACGGGCACTTTGATGCCCGCCGCGATGTTCGGCGCCCCGCAGACGATCTGCACCGGCTCACCAGCACCCGTATCCACGGTCACCACATGCATGTGGTCGGAATCGGGATGAGGCTCGCAGGTGAGCACCGAGCCCACGACCACGCCCTCGAAGGCCTCGCCCAGCGTCTCGACGCCCTCAACGCCCGTGCCCGTCAGGTCGAGCTTGTCGCAGAACGCCTTCAAATCGCCCGGCACCTGCGTATACTCGGAAAGCCACTTCAAAGATACCTTCATAGCTTCATTCCTCTCCTAGAACTGACGCAGGAAACGCATGTCGCCCTCGAGCAGCATGCGCAGGTCGGGCACGTCGTACTTCAGACAGGCGATGCGCTCCACGCCCATGCCGAAGGCGAAGCCGGAGTACACCTCCGGGTCGATGCCGCTCATGGACAGCACGTTGGGATCCACCATGCCGCAGCCGAGGATCTCCAGCCAGCCGGTGCCCTTGCACATGCGGCAGCCCTCGCCGTGGCACACCGCGCAGCTCACGTCCACCTCGGCCGAAGGCTCGGTGAACGGGAAGTAGTGGGCACGGAAGCGCGTCTTGCGCTCGGTGCCGAACAGCTGCTTGCACATATAGTCCAGCGTGCCCTTCAAATCGCCGAAGGTGATGCCCTTGTCGATGACGAGGCCCTCCACCTGGTGGAACTGCGGCAGGTGCGAGGGGTCGGCCACGTCGCGGCGGTACACCTTGCCCGGGGCGATCATGTAGATGGGCAGATCCCAGTCCTCCATGGTGTGTACCTGCACGCCGGAGGTCTGGGTGCGCAGCAGCACGTCGGACTCGCCGCGCACGCGGGCCGCATCGCCCGACAGGTCGCGCACGTAGAAGGTGTCCTGCATCGAGCGGCTCGGGTGGTCGGCCGGCGCGTTCAGAGCCGTGAAGTTGTAGTAGTCGGTCTCGATCTCGGTGCCCTCGACCACCTTGTAGCCCAGGCCCATGAAGATGTCGGAGATCTCGTCCACGATGCCGTTGATCAAATGGCGCGTGCCCATCTGCTGGGCGCGGCCCGGCAGGGTCACGTCCACGGCCCCCGCGTCGATGGCGGCGGCCAGAGCCGCGGCCTCCAGAGTCGCCTTGGCGCCGGCCAAAGCCTCCTCCACTTCCACGCGGGCCGCGTTCACGGCCTTGCCCACAAACGCGCGCTCCTCGGGCGCCACCGATCCCATCGACCGCAGATAACCGGTCAGACTCCCGGCCTTGCCCAGCACCGCCACGCGCACCGCATCGAGGGCCTCAAGGTCGCCGGCGGCGGCGATGTCGGCCAGGGTGCGCTCGCGCAGGGCGGCAAGCTCCTCTGCAATTGCCATAGCTGCTCTGCCTTTCTCGTTCTCCATCCAACAAAAAGCCCTCTCTCGTTCTTGGCCGGAGGCATATCTCCGAAACCCAAGGACGAGAGAGGGCTCTCGCGGTACCACCTCGGTTGGCATCGCGCCGCGCCATAGAAGTCGCGTCGCCTCGATGCCCGCTCGTTGAGCTCGATCACGGGAGCGAACCGTCGCCCCCTACTGGGCCGGCCGCCGAAAGCGGCCGCGTTCAAGGGCGCTGCTCGGAAGGGAACGGGCCTCGCGCCTTCGATCGGGCCCTCTCAGCCAAGGGGCCCTTCTCTGGTGATCGCGATCTGCGAGCCTTATCTTCGTCATCGCATGTAACAGCATAGTATAGCGCAACTCCCCCGCAACGGGCCGAGAAATCCCACGGACCGCCGAAGGCTACAGGAAGCGGTAGCTCACCGTGCGCAGGCCCCAGGCGCGGCAGCTGGAGAAGCCGAAGGCCTTCCACACGCCGGGCTGCAGGTCCAGCACGCGGCTGCCGCCGCGCATGCTGCCGCAATCGTTCACCGTGGCGTACACCGTCTTGCCGTTCCAGGAGATCTCCACCGTGCGACCGAAGTAGCTGCGGTAGTTGGGCATCGACATGGGCACGGCCACGCCCATGGAGTTGTCGTCGCAGACAGCGCCCGTGGCCGTCGTGCCCGGGTTGGGCGTGTAGGGGTCGGTGCTGCCGCCGTAGGCCGAGGCCGTACCGGACAGCCACCCGCCGCCGTTGTCGGAGCCGGAATCCGAAGAGGGCTTATCGTCCACATTGCCGGCATCATCGTCCCGGTCGGGCTCGGGCTCCACCGGCTGGGGGTTCGGCTGCACCGGCGCATCGTCGCCCACCACTTCCTGGCGATCCACGGTGTTGGCCCCCTCAGCGTTGGCCCCGTCGTTTGCGACCGCCTCGGCCTGGCGCATGGCCTCGGCCTGGGCCGCCAGCTGTGCGAGGCGCGCCGCATGGTCGGCCTTGGCCGCATCCAACTGGCCCGAGGCCTCATCCACGATGGCCTGGGCCTCGGCGCGCTTCTGATCCTGGGCGGCCAGGGCCGCCTCCTGCTCGTTCTTCTTGGCGTTCAGCGCCGCCGACGCCTCGTCGAAGGCCTGCTTGCGCTCTTTCTGACGTGCCACTTCCTCGGCCTGGAAGTCCATGATCTGGGTCACGTACTCCATATTGCGCAGCAGGTCATCGAAGCTCTTCGAGTCGATGATCATCATGAGAAGGTTGGCCGAGCTCCCATCGCGGTACTCGCCCACGGCCACCTCGCCGAGGAGCGCGCGGCCCTCCAGCATGGCCTGCTGGGCCTCCAGGGCCGCAGCCGACGATTCGTCGATCTGCGCCTGCAGATCGGCCACCTGGGCCGTCAGCGCCTCGTACTCGGCATTGATCTCGCCCATGCGCGCCTCGGCCTCATCCAACGTCGCCTGGGCCGCGTCCACCGCTTCCTGGCTGCCCGCGGCCGGCTCGGCCACCGCAGCCGTCGGCAGCACGCCAATCAGCGAGCAAGCAAGCAACAGGGCCATAAAGGCCGCCAGCCAGCGCCGTCCTTGTCGTTGCAGATGTTCCAAGGTGTCCCTTTCGTTCCACCGTCATGAATGCGCCGGCGATTCGGGCATTCGCCCAAAGCGCGCCGAGCGCATCGGTTTATCTTCCCGAAATACCCCGTCAGAGACAAGCCCTTCAGCGAAAAAGACATGACCCCGACCTTCTGCGATGGCCCCATACTACCATGATCTTCAAAATAATACAAATATTCGTTCGTGTTATTGTTGTATTTTGAGGCGTCGTCTCTTATACTGGCAGCAGCGAAACGGTCGTGAGACACGGCCCTCTCTCAACTATCTGAAGGAGGATCCATGCACGCCATGGTCACCGCCCGCGTTCCCGTGGAAATCCGCGATCAGGTGAACGCCCAGCTGCGCGATATCGGCTCGTCGCCCACCGAGCTGGTCAACGCCGCCTACGATTACGTGCTGAAAACCGGCGAGCTGCCCGACGTGAACCGCGGCGATGCCCCGCTGCGCATCACGCTCACCGATGCCCAGGCCAACGAGCTGCGCTTCCGCCTGCGCCATGCCACCTGCCCGGTACCCGGCTCGTTTTGGGAAGATCAGGCGGCCCTGCGCCGTGCCGAGGAAAGGAGGGGCTAGCCATGCGCCTGCTCATCGATCGCGACGTGCTCTTGGAATTCGTTGCCGAGCACCAAAGCTCCGCTGAGGCCTGGAACAAGCTGCACGCCCTGGAACTCACCGGCGCCGCCGAACTGTGGGTGGTCACCTCGGCCTACGACGGCCTGCGGCGCACGCTGGCCGAGGCCCTTCCCGACGAGACCGTGCGCAGCGCCCTGCGCTCCACCATGAGCTTTCTGTCGGTCTGCTCGGTCGACGGTGCCGACGTGCGCTTCGCGCTCGACCACGTGGCGCTGCCCTACGAGAGCGCCCTTACCGAGTCCTGCGCCCGCAAGATCCAAGCCGACTACATCATCACGCGCTCAGGCGCCCTCGAGCTGTCCCGTGCCGTGCGCCGGGTTGAGCCCGACGAGCTGTTCGAGGTGCTCGAACACGAGCGCGATATCGTATTCGATCTGATCGACTTCTAGGAGGGCCCGTTCATGATTGACGAGATTCACGTGCGCGACATCGCCCTCATCCGCGAGGCGACGCTGGCACCCTCGCCGCGGCTCACGGTGCTCACTGGCGAGACCGGCGCCGGCAAGACGGCGCTCGTCTCGGCCTGCAAGCTGATCATGGGCGCGCGGGCCGACAGCTCGGTGGTGCGCGAGGGCGCGGCGGGCGCCGAGGTGGCCGGCCGCCTCTTCTCGGACGCCGATCCCGAGGGCGACATCGTCGTCAACCGCAAGGTCAGCGCCGACGGCCGCTCGCGGGCCACGCTGAACGGCTCCATGGCCAGCGTGTCCGAACTGGCCCGCACCGTGGGGCCCCTCATCGAGCTCGTCGGCCAGCACGAGTACCAGGCCCTGCTGAAAGCCACCGAGCACGGCCGCATCCTCGACGGCTGGGACAACGCTACCGCCGCCGCGGCCGCCAGCTATCGTGCGGCCTTCGAGGCCGTCGCCGACGCCCAGGCCGCTCTCGACGAGGTGCAGGCCCAGGCCCAGGCGTCCTCGACCCAGCTCGATGAGGCCCGCTTCGCCCTCCAGCAGATCGAGGCGGCCAACCCCCAGCCCGGGGAGTACGACGAGGTGCGCGATTGGCTGGCCCGCGCCGAGCACGCCGAGGTGCTGGCCCGCAACTCCCATGGCGCGGCCGAGGCCCTCTCGGGCGACGGCGGGGCGCTCGATGCCCTCAATACCGCCATCGCCCTCATCGACGAGGCGGCTCGGGCCGATGAGGGGCTTGCCCCCTATGCCCAATCTCTGCGCGAGACCTGCTTCGTCGTGGAAGACGTCGCCCGCGATATGGCCGGCTACTGCGACGACATCGATTTCGACAGCGCATCGCTTGCCGAGGCCCAGGAGCGCCTCGGCACGCTCACCGGTCTTATGCGCTCGTTCGGCCCCACCATGGACGAGGTGTTCGCCCGCTGGGACGAGGCGAGCCGTCTCGTGTCCGCCGTCGACGATGCCGACGAGCGCCTGGCGGCGACCACGGCGGCCCTGGAAGAGGCCGAAGCGGCACTCCAAGCAGCCGCCGCGGCCTACGATAGCCAGCGGGTCGCCTGCGCCCCCGCCTTCTCCCAGGCCGTGGGCGAGGTGCTGGCCCAGCTGGAGATGGGCAGCGCCGAGCTCACCTGCACCGTAGAGCCCCTCCCCCGCGAGCGCTGGACCCGCAGCGGATCGGCCGACGTGGCCTTCGCGTTCAAGCCCGGCAAGTCGATGCAGCCCAGGCCCTTGGCCCGCATCGCCTCGGGCGGCGAGATCAGCCGCGTGATGCTGGCCATCAAGGTGGTGCTCGGCGCCAAGGACGGCACCGAGACCCTCATCTTCGACGAGGTGGACGCCGGCGTGGGCGGCAGCACGGCCAACGCCCTGGCCGCCGTGCTCGCGCGCTTGTCCGAGAGTCACCAGGTCATCGTCATCACCCATCTGGCCCAGGTGGCCGTCATGGCCGACACCCACTACGTGGTCAGCAAAACCACAGGCGACGCCCCCGAGACCACCCTCACCCCCGTCACCGACGATGCCCGCGTGGCCGAGATCGCCCGCATCCTCTCCGGCAGCGCCACCGCCGCCTCCCTCGCCCATGCCCAAGAAATGCTCGAGGCCCACGCCTAACCCGCACCCAGAGACACCTTTTGTTGGGGAGGGCTTCAGCCCTCCCGCAGCCCCCCTCTCTCCCGCCGCACTCTGCGACCCCCGTAGGGGAGGGCTTCGGCCCTCCCTCAATCCGCAAGCGCGCACGGGACCCCCTCCCCAACGCTAAAAAGGGGACCCGGCCAAAGCCGGGTCCCCTCAAACGCACTTTTCCCAAAAGCCCTACTACCCCTGGGCCTCCTCCAGCGACTGGGCAATGGCCTTGGCATCATCATAGGCCAAAAGCTCGTCGATGGTGACGAACTTGAACCCCTGCTCGCGCAGGTAGGGCAGCGCGATGCGCAGGGCCTCGATGGTCTGGCTGCGCGGGCCGCCGCCGTCGTGCATCAAGATGATGTCCCCGGGCTTCGCGCTCTCGATGCGCTGGGCGATGGCATCCACGCCCGGGCGACGCCAATCCTCGGTGTCCACGTTCCAGCCGATCTCGGAGGTCACGTAGGGCTGTAAGTTCCAGATGATGCCGCCGTGGTAGTTGCCGCCCGGCGAGCGGAACGCCTTGGAGGCCTCGGTGCCCGTGGCATCGGTGATGGCCTGCTGGCCCTTCTGCACTTCCTCGATCTGCTCCTCGGGCGTCTGGCGCGTCATGTCAACCCCGCGGCCATCGCCAGCCGACGCGTGATCCCAGCTGTGGGTGGCGATCTGGTGGCCCGCCTCGACCATTTTCTTCATCGTGTTCGGCTGATCGGCGATCTGATTTCCGATGGTGAAGAACGTCGCCTTCGCCTCATTCTCCGCCAGCACGTCCAGAAGCTCGCTCGTCGTCTCCCAGGGACCGTCGTCGAAAGTGAGCGCCACGACCTTCTCGTCGCCCGGGTTGGCGTTGTACTGGAGGTACACGTTGTTCTGCACGGGCGTGACCACTTCTTCCACCACGGTGCCCGACACCTTGCCCGTGCGCTTCTCGGTCTTGCCCTTCTCGCCGGGAACGTACACATGGATGGCGCCCTCGCCCAGCTCGGCGCGACCCGGCTCGATCTCGGTGGTCTCCACGTCGTATTCCTCGGTCACATCTGTGCCGTCGAGGATCTGCACCGTATCGCCCTTATGCAGAGCCGCCTTGGGGTCGGTGATCTCGTTGCCGTTGACCGTGCCGCTGAAGGCCGTGCCACCACCCTCTTCCAGCATCGCGCCGTCCACGGCCAGCAAGTTGCCGGCCTTCGGACTCACCACGCCGTCGGCCACGATATCGGCCGGGGAGGTGCCCTGGGGCACCGTGCGCGTCATGCCGTTCACGGTGATGTTGAACGTGGGCGGGTTCAGATAGAAGTAGGCACCCACACCGCCGCCCACGAGCAAGAGGGCCACCAGCACGAGCGAGATGATGCCCGCCTTCTTCTTGTTGCTCTTCTTTTTCTTGTAACGATCTTGATCGGCATAGGGCGACACCATGCCGGCCGCTGCCCCGGGAGGCATCACGCGCGGCCCTGCCGCGGCCGCATAGCCGGCATAGCCGCCCTGCTGTTGATAGCGGGAACCGTACTGGGGCTGGGCCGCGCCGGCCTCAATGGTCCCTGGCCGAGAGTCGTCAACGTCCACCGGGCCACTCGCCGCAGCGGCCGCCTCTCGCGCCGCGCGCTGCGCCTCGGCCGCCCGCTGCTCGCGGGCCGCGCGCACCGCTGCCTCAGCCGCCGCGGCAGCACCAGAGGCCCCCGATGCTCCTACCGGAGCACTGACGGCTTCCGAACGCGGAAGAGGGGCCGACGGACCAGATTGGCCGCCGTGACGCGGCGCGGGCTTATGCTGGTGGCGAGGATTATTGCGGGGGTTGTTCGATCCCCCCTGCAGGGGCGCTGAATGTCGGGGCATGGTACTTCCTTCACTTGCGACGCTCAGACGCCGCCTAATGCCAAACAGTGAATAAGGCGATTATAAGCGCAAGAGCGGCCCATAGCCCGCTCCGCGCCCTTACATTTCCGTAAAGTTCGCAATACGCATTATCTTCACGAAACTTGAACGCACGGCCTCCAGGCAGCAAACCCCCGCCGTCGCGGGATCAGCGACGGCAGAACGCTCCCTCCGAAAGCCCTCGTCCCTAGGCCCCGCGGCTGCTGCCGTAGGCGGCGTGCTTGCGGTTGCCGTAGGCGCTGCCCTTGCGGGCCGACTTCTTCAAGTCCTTCAGCACGTCGTCTTCCGACTTGTCCTCCACCGAGCTCTTCAGCTTCACCACCTGGTCGCGCAGACGGGCCGCCTCCTCGAAGTCCATGTCGCGGGAGGCGGCGGCCATGTCGTCCTCCATGGAGGAGATGATGCGCAGCACCTCTTCGCGGGACAGCTCGGCCAGCTCCTTGTTCACCTGCTCGGCCGTGGTGCCCTCCACGTCTTCGGTGATGAAGCCCATGATGTCGTTGATGGCCTTGCGGATGGTCTGAGGCTGGATGCCGTGCTCGGTGTTGTAGGCCATCTGGATCTCGCGACGCCGCCGCGTCTCATCGATGGCGCGGCGCATGGAATCGGTGATGCGGTCGGCGTACATGATGACCTGACCCGACACGTTGCGGGCCGCGCGCCCGATGGTCTGGATAAGCGAGCGGTGGTTGCGCAGGAAACCCTCTTTGTCGGCATCCAGGATGGCCACGAGCGACACCTCGGGCAGGTCAAGCCCCTCGCGCAGCAGGTTGATGCCCACGAGCACGTCGAACTCGCCCCGGCGCAGAT
>CANSES010000031.1 GCA_947645965.1 uncultured Enterorhabdus sp.
CGCGGGAGGACAGGTCGTTCCGCTCGCAGGGGGCGCTTTTTCGCGCCCTTTTGCCATAGAATTTAGCCCCTTGGACCAAAGGTTCGAGGGGTTTTTCTTTTGCCTGACTTAAGGGTGCGATTCGTCAACAGCGACGAGCGCGCCAGGGGCGATTGCGCTATGATGAGCGGTACGCATGTGGTGATCGAGACGAGCGGAAAGGGAGCTCATTCCATGCGCAACGTGTTGAAGATTCTCAAGCGCGATGTTCTGCGCTTAGTGCATACGCCGGCGGCCCTGGTGGTCGTCGTGGCGCTGTTGCTGCTACCCTCGGTGTACACCTGGTACAACGTCATCGGTTTCTGGAACCCTTACGACAACACGGGGAACTTGCGCGTCTGCGTGGTGAACCAGGACGCGGGCGGCTCTTCCGAGCTGACGGGGTCCATGAACGTGGGCGATAAGATCGTTGATCAGCTGCACGAGAACGATCAGCTAGATTGGGTCTTCACCGACTACGACAGCGCCATGGCCGAGCTGCGTTCGGGCAATGCCTATGCCGCTTTCGTCATTCCGGCGCAATTCACCTCGGACTTGCTGACGATCACCACGGGGAAGTTCACCCAGCCCCAGCTGCAATACTTCGTGAACGAGAAGGCGGGGCCGGTGGCGCCCAAGATCACCGACACGGGGGCCACGACCCTCGATGAGACCATCAACTCCACCTTTGTGTCCACGGTGACCGATGTGGCAGTGAAAGCCATCGACGAGGCCATTGACGACTCCCAGGCCCAGGCGGGCGAGTCGCGCTCGCGGGCAGCGGAGAAGATCGCGGCGGCGGCCACCTCGGTGGGCGAGGCCCGCACGACCCTGGCGGGCATCAAGACCGCCGCGACCGAGGCCCAGACGAAGATCGACGGGGCCCGCGAGGCGCTGACCAAGGCCACGACGGGCATCGATGAGGCCGAGACCAGTCTCGGCGAGCTGTCGGCCACGTCCACGGCCCTCCAGAAGACGCTGGCGGACTTCTCGGCCTTTGCCATGCCGGCGGTGACCAAGGCCCTGGGAGCGGCCACGACGGCGGCCTCTCAGGCCAACAAAGCCGCCGCCAAGCTGACGGGCACCGTGGGCGAGGCCCAGGGCGGCATCCAGGCCGCCATCGCCCAGGGGCGCGCCGCTGTGACCGAGAGCCGATCTACTGCCGATGCCCTGCGCGCGGCGGCCCAGGGGCTTCCGCCCGGCTCGTCAGAGCGCACGGCCCTGGAAACGCTGGCGAAGAACTTGGACGAGCGATCCGATGCGGCCGAGCAGACGCTGGACGATCTTGAAGGCCTGGCCGACCGCACGCAGGATACGGCCGGAGCCATCGAGGATGCCACGGCATCGCTGAACACCGCGGTGCAGGAGGCCTCCGATCATATGAACGCTTACGCCACGGGCCTGTTCGGCACCACCATCCCCGCGGTGAACAGCGCCCTGGATGCCCTGGCGGAAACCTCCGATGCCCTCACCGAGGCCCTCGGCACCCAGCGGCTGCTCGTACAGCAGACGGGTTTGGTGATCGATCAGCTGGATGCCACCATGACCACGGCCCGCAGCACCATCGACGAGACCGACAAGCTGTTCGCCGGCCTGGAATCGGAGCTGGGCATTGTCTACAACGACGTGCTGGCCTTCGGCACCTCCGACGCCCTGGCGCGCCTGGTGGGCGAGGAGGGGCTGAACTCCGAGCGCATCGCCAGCTTCATGGCCTCGCCCACCGAGGTGAAGACCGAGCCTTTGTACACGCTGAACGCCTACGGCTCGGCCATGGCGCCGCTGTTCATGAACTTGACCTTCTGGATCGGCGCCTTCATGCTGCTCGTCATCATGCGCCAGGAGGTGGACGACGAGGGCGTGGCGGGGCTCACCTTGGCCCAGCGCTATTGGGCCCGCTTCCTCTTGCTGGCGGTGATGGCCGTGCTCCAGGCGCTCATCTGCTGCGCCGGTGTGCTGGCCATCGGCGTGCAGGCCGTCAGCGCGCCCGCGCTCTTCGCGGCGGCGGCCTGCGCCTCGCTGGCCTACCTCGCGATCATCTACGCCTTCTCGGTCACCTTGCAGCATATCGGGAAGGGCATCTGCATCATTTTGGTGTTCGCCCAGATTCCCGGGGCCACGGGCCTGTACCCCATCGAGATGACCTCGGGATTCTTCCAGGCCATCTACCCGCTGTTCCCCTTCACCTACGGCATCGGGGCCATGCGCGAGGCCATCTGCGGCTTCTACGGCACGCAGTACCTCTCCGATCTGCTGGTGCTGGGGCTGTTCTTCGCGACGTTCATGGCCGCCGGGCTGCTGCTGCGACCGCTCATGGCGAACGTGAACCGCATGGTGGCACGTCAGGTGCGCGAGGGCGGTCTGTTCAACGGCGAGGACGTGGATCTGCCCGTGCGGCCTTACCGCATCTCCCAGATTCTGCGGGCGCTTTCCGACAAGGGCGGCTACAGGGCGGCGCTCACCCGGCGCTACGCCCGCTTCACGCGCTGGTACCCGCGGCTCACGAAGGGCGCGCTTATCGCCGGCGTGGCGGTGCCCGTGGCGCTGGCCGTGGTGTTCGCGCTGACGCCGGCTGAGAAGGTGTGGCTGCTCACCGCGTGGCTTCTGTGGCTCATCCTCATCTTCGTGGCCCTGGTGGTCATCGAGAGTTTGCGCTACAGCTTCGAGCGCCAGATGAAGCTGGAGACGATGTCGGACGCGAGCCTCATCGGGCTCTACGACGCCACAGCCGCGGTCGATGAGGCCCCCGACGGGGCCAGTGTGACAGGCGTGACAGGGGTCGGGTGCTTTGTCACATCGGAAAAAGTGGACGGATGCCCTGATGGGGCGCAGGAAGCGGTCGATGCGGCCGACGAGGGGGAAGATGTGACAAAGCACCCGACCCCTGTCACGCCGGCGAAGGGGGGTGAGCGCGATGTCTAATGTCATCCGCTTGATGCGGGCCGATCTCGCCCGGCTGCGGGCCAACGTGATGTCCGTCATCATCGCCGTGGGACTCATCATCGTGCCCTCGCTGTTCGCGTGGTACAACATCATCGCCTGTTGGAATGTGTTCGACAACACCGGCAACCTCACCGTGGCCGTGGCCAACACCGACGAGGGCTACAAGAGCGATCTGGTGCCCTTGCGGGTGAACGTGGGCGATCAGGTGGTCAGCGCTCTGCGGGCCAACGATCAGATCGACTGGGTGTTCACCGACGAGGCCGATGCCATCGACGGGGCCCGCTCGGGCCGTTACTACGCGGCCGTGGTCATTCCGCCCAGTTTCAGTCGCGACATGCTCACCTTCTACACGGCCCACGTGCAGCACGCCGACATCATCTACTACACCAACGAGAAGAAGAGCGCCATCGCCCCCAAGATCACCGACAAGGGGGCTGATTCGGTGTCCTACCAGATCAACGCCGTGTTCGCCGAGACCCTGTCGGAGGTGTCGCTGTCGCTGGCGGAATCGGTGTCGTCGTTCGCGGAGAACGAGGACTGGGACGGCCGCATCGCGGTGGTGGCCGATCACGTGCGCGAGATGGCCGACGCCTTCGACGACGCGGCCCAGGTGCTCTCCCTGTACAGCACCTTGGCCCAGGCCTGCCAGAACCTCGCCCAGGACTCCTCGGCTCTGGCCACCTCGGCGGCCGATGCCGTGGATGCGACGCTTACGGCCGCCACGAGCCGCACCGATGCGGTGCCCGGCACCGTGGACGCTCTGACCGATTCGGCTTCGGCGCTTTCCGATGCCCTGGCCGACAGCGCGGCCGGCTTCGACGGGGTGTCGCGGTCCATCGACGATCTGTTCGACGTGGCGTCGCGGGATATGGACGGGGCCGTGGGCGATCTGCGCAACCAGGCCACCACCTTGGAGAAGCAGGGGGCGCTGTACCGCGATGCGGCCTCGTCGCTGCAAGGGCTGGTGCCCAGCCTGCCGCCCGAGGTGCAGCCCCAGGCCAATGCTGTGGTCAGCCGCCTGAACACCGTGGCCGGTCAGGCCGATGCCATGGCCTCGAGCCTGCGCAGCGCCGCCGACAAGCTGGAGCGCGGGGCCGGCGACATCTCCTCGGAGCGAGAGGCGGCCAAGGCCCAGGCGGCCGAGGCGCGCCAATCCATTCAGGCGCTGAGGGATGAGTACGATGCCAACGTGCGCCCGGGCCTGGCCACCCTGGCCGAGGATGCCCAGGCCATGGCCGCCTCCATGGGAGCCATTACGGCGAACCTGCAGGGCGTGGGCGGCGATCTGTCGGCCTCGGCCGGCTCTGCCGCGACGGTGATGGGGGATACGGCGGCCAAGATCACCGAGACTACCGACAAGCTGCACGGGGTGGCCGCCGATCTGCGGGCCATGGCCGTGGACATCGATACGGCCCTGGCGTCGGGCAACCGCGATGCGCTGCGGGATGTGCTGGGGGCCGATGTGTCGGTGCTGTCCCGGGCCTTGGCGGCGCCGGTGGCCCTCGATCGGGTGCCGGTCTTCCCCGTTGAGAACTTCGGCAGCGCCATGGCGCCGCTCTACACCACCTTGGCCCTGTTCATCGGCTCGCTTTTGATCCTCGTGGTGATCAAGCCGCGCCCCTCGACCCGCGAGATCGAGGCGGCGGGGCTTACAAGCCCCAAGCCCCGCCAGCTGTTCTTCGGGCGCTTCGGCGTGATGGCGGCCCTCTCCCTGGCCCAGACCACGGTGATGGCCCTGGGCAACTTGCTGTTTCTACAGGTGCAGGTGGCCGATGTCGTGCAGTTCATGGTCTGCTTCTGGGGCGCCGGGCTCGTGTTCACCTTCATCATCTACGCCCTGGTGGTGTCCTTCGCGAATTTGGGGAAGGCCATCGCCGTGCTGCTGCTGATCATCCAGGTGACCGGCTGCGGCGGCTCGTTTCCCCTGCAGCTTTTGCCCGGATTCATCCAGGCCTTAAGCCCCTGGCTGCCCGCCACCCATGTGGTGAACGCCATGCGCACCGCCATGATGGGCGGCGCGGCGAGCGACTTCTGGCTGCAGATGGGGGAATTGACCCTGTTCCTGATCCCCGCCGCCCTTTTGGGCCTTGTTTTGCGCAAGCCGCTGGAGAAGTTCATGGAATGGTACGTGGAACAGGTAGAATCGTCCAAGTTAGTCGGATGATAAGGAGTGCCCATGGCCGGCTTGACCGATGAGCAAATTGCCGAAGAGGAGAAGTTTCTGCGGGGGCTGCCCCGGGTGAACCTGGGGGCGCTGTTTCTGGCGCCGGTGTGGGGGCCGGCCCATGGGATGTGGGCGGCGTTTCTGTTCTTCGTGGCGTGGCTGTTCACCGACAACGTGATCTATGCGGCGGTGACCGAGCCCACGGTGCTGTCGGTGGTGCTGGCCGTGGTGATGACCGTGGCGCTCGTGGGGGCGACGGTGGTGTTCGCCATCGTGTCGCAGCCCTTCGCGGCCCATCGCGCCGAGAATATGGGGGAGAGCCGCGAGCACTACCTGCGCCGCCAGCGCGTGTGGGCCATCGTGTCGGCGGTGGTGGCCGTGATCGTGGTGGTGCTGGCCACCTACTACAACCTGGAGATCCGCCCCGTGGTCGATGCGGCCGCCGAGGCAGCCGCGGGTGCGCAGTGAGCGCGGGGGACGCTTTGGTCGATCCGTCCCGTACGGCGGCGGTGTTCTTCGTGGGCAACCGCCTTATGCTGGACGACGGCGTGGGGCCGGCGGCCTATGACGCCGTTCTGGCGGCCTACGAGGTGCCGGCCAACGTGACGCTCGTGGATGTGGGCTGCATGTCGCTGGATATGCTGCCCTATGTGGAGCGCTTCGACGTGATTCTCACCGTGGATGCCGTGGACGGCACGGGCGATGCGCCCGGCACTGTTTATCGTTTCGAGCCCGATGCCATGGCGCGCCATGCCGGCCCCGAGGCATCGCTGCACGACCTGAAGCTCGTGGACCTCTTCGATGCTGCCAGCTTGATGGGCTATGAGGCCGAGGGCTACTGCCTCGGCATGCAGGTGGCCAACCCGTCGCCCGACCAGTTCGTGGTGGGCCTCACCCCCGAATGCGCGGCCGCCCTGCCCCTGCTTGTGGAAACCGTCGTCGCCGAGCTGCACCGCCGCGGCTTCCCTCTGAGGAAGAGGGAGGAGTCCGAGGGCGCCGTCCTGTAGGATCGCCCTCTGTAGGGGCGGGCTTCAGGCCGCCCGTCAACTGTGGCCGATGGGGCGGGCTGAAGCCCGCTCCTACGAAGGTGCTCCCGTGCTCGCTCCAGCGAAAAGGCTTCCTAGCTCCACTGGCCGCGGGTGGGGCAGAGGTCGCCGACGATGCAGTCGGCGCAGCGGGGGTTGCGGGCGCGGCAGAACTCGCGGCCGAAGTGCACCCACTGGTGGTTTATGAACAGCCACTGGTCGCGGGGATACACTTTCAGCAGAATGTCCTCCACCTTCTGGGGCGTGTCGGCCGAGGGGCCGGCCAGCTTCAGGCGGTGGGCGATGCGAAAGACGTGGGTGTCCACGGCGATGCCCTGGGGATCCTTGAAGGCCTCGCACATGACGCAGTTCGCGGTCTTGCGGCCCACGCCGGGCAGCTTCTGCAGGGCGTCCACATCGGCGGGGATCTCTCCGCCGAAGTCGGCCATGACGGTTTGGGCCAGGGCCACGAGGTTCTTCGCCTTGCTGCGGAAGAACCCCAGGGAGTGGATGATCTCGGCGATGGCGGCCGGGTCGGCGGCGGCCATGGCGGCTGGGGTGGGATAGGCAGCGAACAGCGCCGGGGTGGTCTTGTTCACGGCGGCATCGGTGCACTGGGCCGACAGCACCACGGCCACGGTCAGCTCGAAGGGGGTCGTGTAGTCCAGCGATGCCTTGCCGGGACCGTAGTGGGCGAACATGCGCTCCTCGACGGCCGCCGCCCGCTGTCGCTTGCTCGCCAGAGATTCCCGTGCCATGATCGCTCCTTATCGTTGGGCGCGGTATCGGGGATGCCGCGCGTAGGCTGCTGTGCCGATGACCATTATAAAGGAGAAGGGGCGCGTCGTATCTGGGCGCCGCGCCCCTTGAGATCAAACCGCTGAGGGAATCGGTGCCTCCTGGCGGATGTCCACGAAGCGCTGCCCGTAGGTGCCGTCGGTGTAGGTGACGGATCCATCTGGGTCGATGTCCAGCAAAAGCTTGTCGGCCTCGTCGGCGTTCACGAGCCACAGATAGCGCACGGTCGTCGTCTCGCCGGGCTTAAGCGAGCCGAGGCGCCGTTCCATGCCGCCGATGCTCCCGCCGTCCAGGCGCTCGACGTAGGAGCAGGATCTGTCGTTGACGTCCAGGCTGTTCTGGGCCTCGTCGGCTTCGGGGCACTCGTCCACTCGTCGGTACTGGCTCCAGGTCCCGTTTCGGTGTACGGTGCTCTCCAGGCGCGGGGCGAGGCGGATGTCGTTTTGAGTCGCCGCTCCCTCGTTGGCCAGCGTCACCTGCACCTCGAGCAGCTTCAAGGGGGATTCGACCTGCTTCACGATGGTGTCGGTGGCGCCCTGGCCGTCGCCGAGCTTCACGAACGAGAGGGTGTCCTCTGCGATGCGGTCATCGGCGTCCAGGAGCGCTCGCCAGCCGAAGGGCATCGCCTCGCGGTCGACGAAGGAGGCGTCATCGTGGAACTCGACGCGGGTAACCGTTGCGATCAGATCTTCGCTGCCGGGCAGGGGGAAGGGCTGGTCGGGATTGAGGAGGGGTCCCATCTGGGCGTCGGTCAGCGTCAGGTCGGTGAAGACGGACCAATCGCTGTAGTCGCCCGGTGCCCGCTCGGCGATTATCTGGGCATCCTGATTGGCCTCGGTGACGGCATCGCTCCAGGTGGATTTGTGCTTCAAGGGCACGGTGGCGCCGGTGGGCTCAAGGGTCATGCCCCGGGCAATGGCGACAAGCTCGTCGCACAGGGCGGCATCGCTCGTCTGCAGGCGCACCACGCGCCGCTCTTCGGGGAAGGCGACGTAGAGGCGGGTGTGGGTCTGTCGCTTGCTGTTGCGCACGCCGTAGTCGAACTCGAGCAGCGCGGCCTGGCGCCCCTCCACCTCGATGAGGTCGGCGTTCTCGATGGCGGGGAAGGACGCGGGCTCGTCGGTATCGACGTAATAGGTGTAATACTGAATAGAAGGGGCGAACTGGGACCATCTCTCGAAGCCCTCGTCGACGGAGAAGTACCCTGTATCCACGTCCATGATCCGATCGGGCAGGCTCTCGGGAATATAGGAGAACGTCAGCTGGTACTCGTCGATGACCTGGTTCTCGCTGGCACCGCCAGCGGTTGAGGCGTTGTCGCCGGGAGGGGCTACCTGCACTTGGTGGGTATCGGTTTGCCATAGGCTGAAACCGAGCTTTTCCGCGGCATAGGCCGTGGTCCCTGCGCACAAAACGATGGCGCCTACGATGGCGGCGGCGCGAGGGGCCCAATGCGGCGACCGCCCTCGTGCGGCCGGCCGACCAGCGGTTCTGCGGGCTGTTCGCGGCGGACGGCTCGCATCGGAGGCAGGCGCGGAGGGGCTCTCGAGGCCGTCGAGGGCGCGGGCCATGGCCGTCTCGAAAGCGGCGCTGGGGCGAGCGGCCGCGCAGCGATCGAACAGCATCTTGTCAAGGGAATCGTTCATGGGAATCCTCGCTTAGGGGGTAGGATGCGACAAGGGCTGGGAGGAAGCGGGGCGGGGCGCCGGTGCCCGCGGGTCGTCGACACGGCCACGGCGGTCGTTGCTGGGCGGCGTCACCGAATGCGGTGTCGCGTCATCGGGCGTCGCCGCATCCAGCGCACGGGCAATGGCCCGGCGCCCGCGCGAGAGGC
Organism: uncultured Enterorhabdus sp.; assembly: GCA_947645965.1. Next base: position 8,780 of record CANSES010000031.1, read on the forward strand.
GCTGGCGCACGGCGGCGGAGGTGATGCCCAGAAGCTCGGCGATCTCCCCGGTTCGGTAGCCCTCTCCGTAGTACAGGGCGATGACGATACCGTTGTCCGCGCCGGCGGCCTGGATGAGCTCGCGAAATCCCGCATCGGCTTCAAGGGTGGCCTCGGCGCGGGGCTGTGGGTCGGCGAGGCTCTCGCCGTGTTCGTCCAAAGGAGTCGTCGGGCGATGCCGACGGGCGAGGTCGGTGCAGGCGTTCAGGCAGATGCGGATGATCCACGTTTTGAAGTGGCCCGGCTCCCGCAGCGATCCGATGTTCTGCCATGCGGACACGAGGGCCGTCTGCACGGCATCGGCAGCATCGGCCTCGTTGCCGCCCGTGGCGCCCAGGCACACCCGGTACAGGGTGGGCGCGCAGTCCTGCACGAGACGGCCGAAGGCGCGCCCGTCGCCTCCGCGGGCCCGTCGCACCAGGGTGCGGCGCTGTCGATCTGATAGGGCTGTTCGGTCCATGGGCTCTCTTCTCTGGTCTCTGGCTGCTGTCCATTAGACGGGATGGGGGCCTCTGTGTGTGACGGCAAGGCGAAAAAAATTGGAAAAGGTCAGTCCCGTGTCGGTTCGTTGCCATTGGGAACGCGCAGGAGCGCACGGCCGCGCTTCTGCGTTACACTGGGTCGGCGTCCTTTGGGGCGCGGCCGCCTTGTTGGGCGGCTTTTCGGGTTTCCACGAACGACCGCTCCTGCGGCCCTGCGCCTTTCCGGCGACGGGGTCGCAGCCGACGAAAAGAGATTGCCGTGCTCATCGACGCACTTGCCTTCACCTTGGAGAAATCGGGCTGCCTGGAGGCATTCTGGGGAAAGCTGGACCATGGTACCGACGCCACGCTGGGCGTGGCCGCTTCGGCGCGGCCCTTCCTCGTGGCGGCGCGGTTCGCCCATAAGCCCCAGGCCACGCTCGTGGTGGTGGCCGGGGAAGACGCCGCCGTGGCCTTCGCCCGCCAGGTGGCGGCCTACGTGGGGGAGGAGCGGGTGCTGCGCTTCCCCGAGCGAGCCGATGCCCCCTTCGCGCCGAAGAAGCCCGACGCTCGGGTGATCGCCCAGCGCATGGAGGCCGCCTGGGCCCTGCAATCGGGCCGCGAGGTCATCGTGGTGGCGAGCGCCCGGGCGCTTCTGCGCCTGCTGCCGCCCGTGGCCGAGATGGTGGCCCGACCACTGGCCCTGCGCGCCGGGGTCGAGCTGGACGCCATGGGCATCCCCGGTGTGACGGAATTGGACGACCTGCCCCGCGCCCTGGTAGCGGCTGGCTACGTGGATACGGGCGAGCTGGACGGGCCGGGCACCTTCGCCCATCGCGGGGGCACCCTGGACGTGTTTCCCGGCAATCTCGATTTCCCCGTGCGGCTGGACTTCTTCGGCGACGAGCTGGACGAGATCCGCCGCATCGTGCCGGCTACGGGCCAGACCATCGCCTCGCTTCCCGCGGTGGACATCTACCCGGTGTCGGAGTTCTCCTGCTCGCCGGCCTCTCTGGCCGCGGCCCGTCGGGCCCTGGAGAAGCCGGCGCTCACGAACCCGGCCCTGCGCGACGTGCTGGAGAAGCTGGAGGGCGGCCTTCGGTTCGAAGGGGCCGATGTGATTCTGCCCTACCTGTATAAGGAGCCGGTGACGCTCGGAGCCTATGCCGGGGCGGGTACCATGACGGCTCTCATTGAGCCGCGCTCGCTCTTCGACGACGCCTCCCACGGCGCCGACGACCTGGCCGAGCGGGCCCGGGGCACCAATATCGCCCTTGCGGGTCTGTACGCGGCGCCGGCGGAGATGGACTTCGGCGGCGCGGTGCGGGCCACCTACGTGTCCATCATGCGCGTGGGCGGCGAGCTGGACGACGAGCTGCCCGTGAAGCGCGTGGACGTGGCCGGGGTGCCCGACAAGATCTTCGGGAAGATGAAGAGCCTCACCACCGACCGCTACACCGTGGTGTTCAGCTCGCCGAACTACCGCGCCCGCGAGGCCATGCGCCACGCCTTCGTGGACCATGGCATTCCCATCCAAATCGTGCAGCCCGAGAATCTCGACAACGATAACCTTTCCACGCGGGAGGGGCGGGGTGCTCCGCGCGCAGATTCCGCAGACTCGGAAAAAGAGGGGTACAATCCTCACCCCTCTTTTTCCGAAAGCGAGGACTGCCCGAGCACGGGATGTTCCGCCCGACCGCCGCTCGACAAGCTCCAAAGTGCAGATTCCGCAGACGCGGACACCCCCGCTCAGGCCAAGCGCCGTCTGCGGCGGGGCGTGGTGAACATCGTGGGCAACGACATTCCCCTCGGCATGATCATCCCCAAGGCGCACCTGGCCCTCGTGAGCGCGGCCGATACCCAGGGGTCGCGGGCGGCCAGCCGGGCGTCGCGGGTGTCGGTGGACGTCACCGAGGTCACCTTCCCCTTCAAGCCGGGCGACTACGTGGTGCACGCCGCCCACGGCATCGCCTTTTTCCGCGATCTCGTGCGCCGCGAGGTGGACGGCACCGAGCGCGACTACCTGCAACTGGAATACGCCGAGGGCGACAAGCTGTTCGTGCCCGTGGAGCAGCTGGACCGCGTGACCCGCTACGTGGGACCGGAAGGGGCGAGCCCGCGGCTCACGCGCCTGAACACGAGCGACTGGTCCCGGGCACTCGCGAAGGCGCGCAAGGCCACCAAGAAGCTCGCCTTCGATCTGGTGGACGTGTACGCCCGCCGCGCCGCTACCCAGGGCTTCCGCTTCAGCTCCGATACCCCCTGGCAGCGCGAGATGGAGGAGGCCTTCCCCTACCAGGAGACGCGCGACC
>CANSES010000032.1 GCA_947645965.1 uncultured Enterorhabdus sp.
AGGTGATGGCGAAGCGGTGGGCCTCGTCGCGCACCTGCTTCACCAGGTACAGCGACGCCGAGCCGCTCGGCAGCACCACCGGGCCCGTGTCCTGCCAGGGCACGAACAGCTCCTCGTCGCGCTTGGCCAGGCCGCAGATGGCGATGTCGTCGATGCCCATCTCCTCGAACATGGCGAGCGCCGCCGTCAGCTGGGGCTTGCCGCCGTCCAAGATGATGAGGTCGGGCTTGGAACCGAAGCGCTCGTCAGCCATGCGCTCGGGGGCATAGCGCCGCTGCATCACTTCCTGCATGGAGAGGAAGTCGTTGGCCTCGTCCAGCGGCGTCTTGATCTTGAAGCGGCGGTACTGGTTCTTGTCCGGCTTGCCGCCGGTGAACACCACCATGGAGGCCACGGTGTAGGAGCCGTGGATGGTGGAGATGTCGAAGCACTCGATGCGCATGGGCGGCCCGTCCAGGGCCAGGGCGCTCTCCAGCTGCAGCAGCGCGTTATTGATGCGCTTGTCATCGTAGTTGGTGCGCACCTTGTAGCGCATGAGGGCGTGGCGCGCGTTGGTCTCGGCCATGGCCACCAGGTCGGCCTTCTCCCCTTTCTTCGGCGCGGCGAAGCGCACCTTGGCCCCATGGGCGGAATCCAGCTTGCCCGTAAGCCATGCCTCCATGGCCTCGGCGTCCTCGGGTGGGGTGCGCACGATCACCTCGCGCGGCACCGAGGTGGTGGTGTCGTAGTAGCGGAACAGGAAGTTGCGCAGCAGGTCCTGGTCGGGCACGTCGGTGCCGCGGTTCAGCACGAACTCGTTGGAGATGACGATATGCCCCTCGCGGATGACGAGCACGTGCACGCCGGCCACGGTCTCCTCGCGGAAGAACCCGATGACGTCGGCGTTCAGATCGCGCGACGACACGGCATGTTGCTTGTCGGCCAGGGAGTTGATGGTGTCGATGCGCGCCTTCAAACGGCCGGCCCGCTCGAAATCGAGCTCCTCGGCGGCCTCGCGCATCTCGGCGGTCAGCTCGTCCACGAACTCGCGGTGGTTGCCGGCCAGGAAGCGCTCGATGCGGCGCACGTGCTCGGCGTAGGCCTCGGGCGTGATCTGGCCGCAGCAGGCCCCCGGCCCCAGGCCCACATGGGCGTCGAAGCAGGGCCGCGCCTCGCGCTTCAGGAAGGCGAGCGGATCCTTCTCCAGGGCGCGGGTCAGCTGGCGCCAGTCGGCGCAGGAGGCCGCGCACAGGGGCACCACGCGCCGGGCGATGTCCACCATCTCGCGGGCGGCGCGGGCATCGGTGAAGGGCCCGAAATACTTCGTGTCGGGGCGCCGCTTCTCGCGGGTGTACTTGATGGCCGGGAACACGTCGCCTTTGGTCAGCGCGATGAACGGGTAGGACTTGTTGTCCTTGAAGTCGGCGTTGAAGAACGGGCTGTACTGGTTGATGAGGTTCTTCTCCAGCACCAGGGCCTCGTGCTCGTTGTCCACCACGATATAGTCGAAGGAGTGGATGGACTCCACCAGAAGCGGGATCTTCGCGCGGTCGTCCTGGAAGTTCACGTACTGGCGCATGCGGGCGCGCAGCTGCTTGGCCTTGCCCACGTAGATGACCTCGCCGGCCGCGTCCTTCCACAAATACACGCCGGGTACCGTGGGCACCGCCTCCAGCTCGCGCTTGATGCGGGCGATCTTGTCTTGTTGCGTCTCTTGCTGTGTCTCTTGTTCCATGGCACCAGTATACCGAGCCAGCCCGATCGGGGGAACGCACGGGCGGCGGTGCCGCTCAATCTACATGGGCGCAGCGGCGGTCCTAGGACTCCTTCCCCGCGCCCCCGTGGTTGATGGTCGTGGCCAAGGAGTGGTTCTTCAAAAACAGCATCATGACCAGACACGCCAGCATCAGCGGCACGAACCAGAGGAACAGGGGCAGCAGCGCATCGGAATAGCCGTTGGCGATGACCGTTTGCGTGGCCGCCGGCAGCTTGTCCACCACCTGGGGCGTCAACGTGGCGAGGGACAGGTTGTCCACGTGGGAGATGCGCGCCGCCACATCGGCCGTCAGGCGCATGGTGAACAGCGCCCCCACAAGGGCCGTGCCCACCGAGGCCCCGATCTGCCGGAAGAAGTTGTTGGCCGCCGTGGCCGTTCCCACCATGACGTGGGGAAACTCGTTCTGCACCACCAACACCAGCAGCTGCATCCCCAGCCCCATGCCGAAACCGAGCACGAAGGGGGCATCGCCCCGACACCCGCGGAATCGCGCGCACCTCCAGGCGCGACAGCAAAAACCGCACAGAGAGGGCCCCATTGCATCGAAATGACGATTTTCAGAACCCGAGGCGAGCATTTTGCAGTCACTTGGCCCCAGTACACGAAGAAAGCCCAGGTCATCTTCATCGCAATCCCGCAGAATCGCCCGCGTAACTCTGATAATCGTTATTTTGTTCCCAAGCGTCTCCTTTTTGGGCAGACGAATCGCCTCAAAGCGCGTCTGCGGCGTGACAGGCTAAGCTCCCCCCGACCCGCCTTCCCTTCTCCGCCCCCGGCGCTCCCCTCCCGCGCCGGGGGCTTTCCTTTATCTTCTTGGAGAAATTCCGTGGGATGCGGGGAGTTGTTGCGTAGAGTGGGCGGTTCGGAAGGCGGCCGCGCGGGCCCGTGGTACTTTGTGGTACCGAAACATCGGTTATCGGGAGGGTTTTCTTGACGACATCTCAGACGACGGGGCGGCGCGCTGAACAGAAGCGCGACACGGCCCTGGGTCTCGGCGCCACCTTGGTGCGCGGGGCGTTCTTCGCGGGCGCGGTGGCGCTCGGCTTTCTGCTCATCGAACTGCCCTGGAGCGACGGCATCCCCACCATGGGCGCGGGCCATCTGGCGGCGAACCTCGCCATCGTGGCGCTGTTGGGCGCGGTGGTGTTCCTGCTCGGCCAGCGCAGCCGAGCCTCGCTCGCCGTGTTCGTGGGCACCTGCCTGCTCATCGGCGTGGCGAACTTCTTCATCATCGAGTTCAAGGGGCAGCCCATCGTGCCGGCCGACCTGTTCGCCCTGTCCACGGCCGCCTCGGTGGCCGGGGGCTACAGCCTGTTCCTCACGCCGCGGCTGGCCGGCTGCATCGCGCTGTTCGCCGCCTTCTGCGCAGCGCTGGCGCTGTGGTGCCCGAAGCGCCCTGTCACCGGCCGCGCCGCGGCGGCCAACTGCATCGCGGCCGTGGCCCTGGCGGCCGTGGGAGGGCTGGCCTACCAGGCCGTGGACATCCGCGACGCCTTCCAGGTGAAGGTGGACGTGTGGGACGTGCGCGGCTCCTACGGCAGCCAGGGCACCGCGCTCTGCTTCCTTTCGCGCGTCCAGGAGCTGACGCCCCGGGCCCCCGAGGGCTATTCCGACGAAGCGGCCGAGGCCATTCTGGCCCCCTTTGGCGACGTGAGCGAAAAGGGCGCTGGCACGAACGGGGAGGGCGCGACGGCTCCCTACGATGGGCCCAACGTCATCGCCATCATGAACGAGACCTTCTCCGACCTGTCCACCTATCCGGGGCTTGAGGGCACGACCGCCTCCCCCGCCTTTTTCCGCGAGCTGGCCGGCGACTCCCTGGTCTCGGGCGACGTGTACGTGTCGGCCATGGGCGGGGGCACCTGCAACAGCGAGTTCGAGTTCCTCACCGGCGCCTCGGCGGGCAACCTGGGCGGCGGCGTGTACCCCTACGTGCTCTACGACATGGCCGGCGTGGACAACCTGGCCTCTTACTTCAGGGGCCTCGGCTACTCCACGAGCGCCATCCACCCCGCCGAGGCCGGGAACTGGCGACGCGACCGCATCTACGAGCAGTTCGGCTTCGACGCCTTCGACGACATCACCACCATGGAGGGCGCCGACACCTTCCGCAACCTGGTGACCGACAGGGCCACCTACGAGCGCGCGCTCGAGAAGATCGACAAGGGCGAGGAACCCCAATTCGTCTTCGACGTGACCATTCAGAACCACGGCGGCTACGATACGGGCCTGGTGCCCTCCGAAGATGCGGTGCACCTGGAATCCGACGCCGTGGACAGCCCCGAGGTGGACGAGTTTCTAGCCGCCCTGCACCGCTCCGATGAGGACCTGCGCTGGCTCGTGGACGAGCTGGACGCGCGGGACGAGCCCACCATCGTGGTGTTCTTCGGCGACCACCAGCCGGGATTTGCCGACTGGCTATTCCAGGAGACCTACGGCAAGCCCGTGGAAGGCGTCTCTTTGGAAGAGGTGCAGAGCCGTTATCGCACTCCCTACCTCATCTGGGCCAACAATGCGGCGCGCGAGCAGTACGGCAGCCGCCTCAAGAAGATCGCCGATGCCGACGCAACGAGCCTGAACTACTTGGGGAGCCTGCTCGTGGAGGCGGCAGGACTGCCCGTCACGCCGAGGGCCGGCTATCTCGCGGCCTTGCGCGGCGCTCTGCCCGTTCAGAATCTGAACGGGTACCTGACCGCCGAGGGCGCCTGGCGCTGGTACGGCGAAGAGCCGAAGACCGACGCCGACCGCACGGCCCTCGATGCCCTGAAGAGCTACCGCATCGAACAGTACGACCAGCTCTTCAACCATTAGGCGCCCTAAGCGAAAACGACGGAAAAGCCCCATCGCCCACGCCCAATGAAAAAGGGACGGCCGTGGCCGTCCCTCCCTGTATTCCGCTTCTCGTTTGAAAGCGCGCCTACAGGTTCTCGCGCACCCAGGCGATGTTGCCCATGACGGTGGCGATGAGCTCTTCGGTGGAATCGAAGCTGCGCATGGGGCGCAGCCATTCGATGAACTCCACCTCGATGGGCTGCCCGTAGATGTTCTCGTTGAAGTCGAGAATGTGCACCTCGATGTTCGCCGTGGCCTCGTCGGCGAAGGTAGCGGCGACCCCCACGTTCACGGCGGCCTTGTAGCGCGTGCCGTCCACCATGGCGTAGCAGGCGTACACCCCCTCGCCGATGGCGAGCATCTCGGCGGGCACCTCCAGATTCGCCGTGGCGAAGCCGAAGTCGCGGCCCTCGCCGCGACCCGCGCGCACGGTGCCCGACAGCCCGTAGGGGCGGCCCAGAAGCTCGGCGGCCTCTCGAGAGCGCCCTTCGCCCAGAAGGTGACGGATGCGCGTCGAGGTGACTGGCACGCCGCCTTCGGCCACCAGTTCGTGGCCGTGCACCTCCATGCCGCGCTCGGCGCCCCAAGCGCGCAGGTCCTCCACGTTGCCCGCCGCGCGGTTGCCAAAGCGGAAGTCGCTGCCGATATGGATGTGGCGGGGCGCGCCGCCGCCGAAGCAGACCTCCAGGAAGTCGGCCGGGGCCTGGGCGGCGAACTCGCGGGAGAACGGCAGCACCACGACGGCGTCCACATCCAGCTCGGCCAGCTTGGCGATGCGGGCCTCGTTGGTCATGAGCTTCTTCAGCTTGTCAGCCGCGAACATCTCGTCGGGATCGATGTCGAAGGTGATGACGGCGCTGCGCTCGCCCTCTTCGCGGGCCGTGTTGGCGGCCTCGCCGATGATGAAGCGATGTCCCTCGTGCACACCGTCGAACACGCCGAAGGCCACGGAGGCCCCGGCCAGGTAGGCCTCGTCGTAGGCGGGATCGTTCCTATAGATCACTGCAGCCACGGATGACTCCTATCGGAAACACGCACCGGGGTTTCCACCGATGCTTGTCGGACTGATACTCGTAGAGCGCGATCACGCGATTGGCGTGCACCAGCGCGATGACCTCGTCGGGCCGCGGCGCCTCGCAGCTCTCGCGCACGCCAGCGGTGCAGGCGCACAACTCCGAGGCCGCATCGGCGCAGCGCCGCTCGCAGAGCGCCAGGGCGTCGGCGGCCAGCACGGCGCCGTTGTGGACGCGGGCGGCCAGGGCATCATCCACGTAAGCGAAGCGGTAGCCGAGGGCGCGCAGGGGGTCTAAGGCGGCACGCTGGCCGATCTCCTCCAGCACCTCTAGGCTCACGCACTCGTCCAGGCCGATGGAACCCACGCGCGTGCGGCGCAGGGCCCCCACATGGGCCGGGCAGCCGAGCGCGTTGCCGATGTCGCGGGCCAGAGCGCGGATGTAGGTGCCCGCCGACACCGTGAAGGCGATGTCCCAGCGCGGCGGCTCGCCTCCCTCGGCGCCCCAGATGCCCAGAAGCTCGGCCGAGAACACCTCGATGTCGCGGGGGGCCAGATCGATGATGCGGCCCTTGCGCGCCGCGTCGCAGGCCTTGGTGCCCGCCACCTTGATGGCCGAGTACACCGGGGGCAACTGCTTGGACTTCCCCACGAGCCCCGCCACGAAGGTGGTGGCGAAGAAGGGGTCGAACACCTCTTCGGGCACATCCCCGGTGCGGATGACCTCGCCGTCGCAGTCGTCGGTATCGGTGGCGGCGCCGAAGAGGACCGACACCACGTAGGACTTGTCGTGGCCCACGAGATAGTGGTCCAGACGCGTGGCCGGACCGATGCACAACGGCAGCACGCCCGATGCCAGCGGGTCCAGGGTGCCGGTGTGGCCCACGCGGCGCTCGCCGAAGATGCGGCGCGCGCGGTTCACCACGTCGTGGGACGTCATGCCCGTGGGCTTGTCGACGGCGACCATGAGGGACAGATCGGTGGTACCGCGCTTGGCCATCTAGCGCCCCTCTTCGCCGGGGCGCACAGGGTTTTCGATACCGAGGCGCGCCGCCAGGGCGTCCACGGCCTCGACCAGCGTACCGGTGAAGGTGAAGCCGGCCGCAGCGGTGTGCCCTCCTCCGCCGAAAGAGCGGGCGATAGCAGCTACATCGACATCGCCTTTAGCGCGCAGGCTGCCACGCACCTCGCCGCCGGGCTGTTCCCGCAGCATGCAGGCTACTTCCACGCCGTCGATGGCGCGCAGCACGTCCACCATGGGCTCGGCATCGGCCTTGCAGGCATGGCACGCTTCGAAGTCGGCCAGGGACAGCCAGGACAGCGCAGCCGCACCGTCGGCCGACAGCGCCATGTGGTCGACGTTGCGGCCCTCCAGCTGCACCGAGGCCAGCGAACGGCTCTGGAAGAGGAACCGCGCGACTAAGGGCGGCTCGGCCCCGGCCGCCACCATCTCGGCAGCCCCGGCGAAGGCCTCGGCCGTCGCGTTCTGGTGCTGGAAGCGGCCCGTATCGGTCACGAGGCCCGTGTAGCAGCAAGTGGCGATGAGCCGCCCGCGATCGGCCCCCAGAAGCCCCGCCAGCTCCCAGATGAGCAGCGACGTGGAAGGGGCATCCGGATCGGTGTAGCTGAGCTCGCTCATGGCCTCGGGCACGGCGTGGTGATCGATGGTCACCGTGAGATCGGCCTTGGCCTGCAGTGCCGCGCCGTCGCCCAAACGCTCGGGGGCGGGCACGTCCACAGCTACGAACACGTCGCAGGGGCCCGTGAAGCGCGCCGCGGGCACGAGCCGCTCGGCCCCGGGCAAGAACAGCAAATCGCGCGGGGGCTCCTCGTCGCGGGCCAGCACGCAGGCGACCTCTTTCCCCATCTGGCGCAGGGCCGAGGCGAGCCCCAGCTGCGAGCTGAGACAGTCGCCGTCGGGGCTCACATGACCGCAGATCACGAAATGGTCCCGGCCGCGCAGCGCGTCTGCGATGGCGGCCAGGGTGGTATTGGTCTGAGGGGTCACCGCCATGGGCCTAGAACTCCCGATCCTCGCCGACGGTCTCCTCCACGATGCGCTGCTGCTGGTGCTCGCGCTCGGAGGCCAGAGCCTGGCCGATGGCCTCGGCCTGGTCCACCGACTTGTCCAGATGGAAGCGCAGCTCGGGCGCCACGCGCCACGACAGCTTCTTGGCCATGAGCGAGCGGATGTGGCCGGCAGCCTGCTCGAAGGCGGCCTGCACGTCGGCGTAGCGCTCGGGGTCGGTGGTGTAGTACACGTTGCAGGCGGAACGGTCGTAGCTGACCTCGCAGCCGGTGATGGTCACCAGGTGCAGGCGCGGATCGGACACGTCGAACAAAAGAATGCTCGCGATGACCTCGCGGGCCTGCTCGTTCACCTTGCGGTTGGAAGCACTCTGCTTCATAACGCCATCTCCTTAAGTAGTGGCGGACAGATAGTTCAAGTATAGAGAAAAGCTTTCCCGAGCCTCATCGACCCGGGAAAGCTGCAATGAACTGTAAGGTTCGCGCTACTCGGTGCGCTCGACTTCCTTCACCTGGTAGCCCTCGATGGTATCGCCCACCTTGAGGTCCTGGAACTTCTCGATGCCGATACCGCACTCATAGCCCTGCTTCACGCTCTTCACGTCGTCCTTGAAGCGGCGCAGGGAGGCCATGTGGCCCTCGAAGATGACCGTGCCGTCGCGCACGATGCGCACCTTGTCGTCGCGGTTGATCTCGCCCTCGATGATGTAGCAACCGGCGATGGTGCCCACCTTCGGCACCTTGAAGGTCTCGCGAACCTCGGCGATGCCGGTGTCCACCTCCACGATGTCGGGCGAGAGCAGGCCCACGCGGGCCGCGTTGATGTCCTCGATGGCCTGGTAGATGACGCGGTACAGGCGGATGTCCACCTTCTCCTTCTCGGCCTGGACGCGGGACTTGCCCGTGGGGCGCACGTTGAAGCCGATGATGATGGCGTCGGAGGCGGCGGCCAGGGTGACGTCGGTCTCGGTGATGCCGCCCACGGCCGAGTGCACGATGTTGATGCGCACCTCGGACTGGTCCATCTTATCGAAGGCGTCGCGCAAAGCCTCGATGGAGCCCTGGACGTCGGCCTTCACGATGAGGTTCAGGTCGGTCTGCTTGCCCTCCTCGATGCGGCTGAACAGGTCGTCCAGGCTCATGTGGCTCTTGGTCTCCTGGGCGGCCAGGCGGGCGCGCAGGGCACGCTCCTCGGCCAGCTTGCGCGCATCGCGCTCATCCTCGAACACGCGGAACTCGTCGCCGGCGGTGGGTACCGAGTTCAGGCCCAGAATCTCCACCGGGTCGGCGGGCTTGGCCTCGCTCACGTGCTCGCCGCGGGGGTTCACCAGGGCGCGCACGCGGCCGTAGCTCGTGCCGGCCACTACCACATCGCCGGTGTGCAGGGTGCCGCGCTGGATGAGCACCGTGGCCACAGGACCGCGGCCCTTGTCCAGGTTCGCCTCGATGACGAAGCCGGAGGCCTCGGCATCGGGATTGGCCTTCAGCTCAAGCACGTCGGCCTGGAGGATGATGGTCTCCAGCAGATCGTCGATGTGCAGCTTCTTCTTGGCCGACACCTCCACGAACATGTTGGAGCCGCCCCACTCCTCGGGGATGACGCCGTACTCGGTGAGCTCCTGGCGCACGCGGTCGGGGTTGGCGCCGGGCTTGTCGATCTTGTTCACGGCCACCACGATGGGCACCTCGGCCGCCTTGGCGTGGTTGATGGCCTCGATGGTCTGGGGCATCACGCCGTCGTCGGCGGCCACCACGAGCACGATGACGTCGGTCACCTGGGCGCCGCGGGCGCGCATGGCGGTGAAGGCCTCGTGGCCCGGGGTGTCGATGAAGGTGATCTGGCGGTCGCCGATGTTCACCACGGAGGCGCCGATGTGCTGGGTGATGCCGCCAGCCTCGGAGGCCACCACGCCGGTGTCGCGGATGGCGTCCAGAAGCGAGGTCTTGCCATGGTCGACGTGGCCCATGACGGTGACCACCGGCGGGCGCGGCTTCAGGTCGGCCTCGGAGTCGTTGTACACCACGGCGTACTCCTCCTCCGGCGACACGACGCGCACCTTGCGGCCCATGTCGTCGGCGATGAGCTCCATGGTCTCGTCGTTCATGGACTGGGTGAGCGTGAGCACCTGGCCCAGCATGAACAGGCGCTTGATGACGTCGTTGGGCTGCACGCCGAGCAGCTCGGCGAACTTGGCCACAGTCGCGCCCTGGGGAATCTCCACCACAGAATCGTCCAGCACCAGCGTCGGATCCAATCCGCGCTCGATGGCCTCGGCCTCGGCGCGCTCGCGGGCCTCGGCCTCTCGCTTCTCCTTGCGCTTCTTGCGGCGCCCCTCCCCCTCGTGGGTGGTGGCGGCGGCCACGGCGGCGCGGGCCTCGGCGAGCACCTTGTCGCGCTGGAGCTTCTCGGCCTGAACGGCCATCTGGGCGTAGCGGTCCTCGGGCGCGGCGGTCTGCTGGGCCTCCAGCTCGGGCACCACCTGATGCCCCGAACCCTTCTTGCCCTTCTTGCCGGTACCGCGGCCGGAGCGACGGGCCTCGGCCTCGGCGCTCTTCTGGGCCTCCATGCGCTGCTTCTCGGCCTCGATCTGCGACAGCAGCGAGTCGAAGTTGGCCTTGGGCCGTGCCGCCACCGGGGCCGGGGCGGCCTTGGGGGCCTCGGGCGCGGAAGCGGCGGCCTTCGCGGGCTTCTTGTGGCCACGGCGCAAAGCCTCTTCCACGGCGCGCTTCTTGGCCACCTCGGCGGCAGCCTTCTCGGCGCGGGCCCGGGCGCGGGCGGCCTCGCGCTCGCGCTCCACGCGCTCCTTCTCGGAGGCGATCTGCTGCTCCAGGCTGGCGAAGGCGGAGCTGGGGGCCGGAGCCGCCTTGCGCGGCGCGGCGGCCGCTTCCTCGGCGGCCTCGTCGGCCTTGGCGCTCACGCGCTGGGCGCGGGCGGCCTCGCGCTCGGCCAGCTCCTTCTCGCGGGCGGCCTTGCGCTCGGCCTCTTCCTCGGCGCGCTTGCGCTCGGCCTCTTCCTGCTCGGCCGCCAGTGCCGCGGCCTCCTCGGCGGCCAGAGCGCCGGCGCGGGCGCGGATCTCCGGCTCGAGGTTCTTGCGAATCTTGTCCACGTAGGCCTCGTTGAGCATGCTCGCGTGGGACTTCGCGGGGATCTTCATATCTTTCAGGCGATCGAGCAGATCCGCGCTCGACATATCGAATTCCTTCGCCAATTCATGGACTCTCATGCTGGCCATAAATCACTCCTCATTCTTTCCCGGTGCCTCGACGAGAGCAATCTCGCGCCCAAGCCGCTCGTAATCCTGGTCGGTTACCTTGCAGCGCAGGGCGCGCTCAAGTTTCCTGGTCTTGCTGGCCTGGGCCAGACACGTGCTCGAGCAGACATAGGCCCCGCGGCCCGCCATCCGGCCCGTCGGGTCGAAGACGGCGCCCTCATCGGTGCGCACGATGCGCGCAAGGCGACCCTTGGCCTGGGTGAAGCCGCATCCAATGCAGGTACGCTGGCGCTTGGCTGTCTGCTGTTCGGGCATCGGTCGTGCTACTTCCTCGCTGGTAGGCTTATTCTTCGGAAGCGTGGACGCCGCAGTACTGGCTGTTCGGGCGGGCGTGGTTGCGGCAGCGGTTGCCGTCCTCGCCGACGAACACGCAGAAGTCGCCGTCCTCTTCAACGTCGTCGATCAGATCGTCGTCCACAAGCGAGGCGCCCTCGTAGCTCACGGGCTTGATGTCGATGTGCCAGCCGGTCAGGCGGGCGGCCAGGCGGGCGTTCTGGCCCTCCTTGCCGAT
>CANSES010000033.1 GCA_947645965.1 uncultured Enterorhabdus sp.
ACGTGGACAAGCTGCGCGGCTGCGACGCCTACTTCTCGGTCATCATCTCGGCGGCCGACGAGAAGCTGTACCGCACCTTGGGCATCAACGTGTGCTGCGAGCCGAAGTACGAGCAGCACCGCTACTACCACAAGTAGCCGGCGCCCGTTCCGCTGATCATGGAGCAGCTCTTCTCGGACGGGGCCCTGACCGTGCCCTTCGGCGCCGACTTTTTCTCGGTGGCCGTGGGCGTGATCACCGGCGCCATGTTCGCCTGCGACCGCAAACTGGATATCGTCGGCACCATCGTGCTCGGCCTCATGACCGCCTACGGCGGCGGCATCATCCGCGATCTTTTGCTGCAAGACGACGGGGTGTACTTCATGGAGCACCCGAGCGTCATCCTCATCTGCATCGGGCTGGCCGTGTTCGTGTTCTACTTCCGCGGGCTGTTCCGCCATTCGGGGCAGCTGCTGTTCTTCGCCGACGCCCTGTCGGTGGCCTTGTTCGCCCTGGCCGGGGCCAACAAGGCCTTCGCCTGCGGGGAGGGCTTCGTGATGGTGGTCATCCTGGGGGCGCTCACCAGCGTGGGCGGCGGCGCGCTGCGCGACATATCGGTGGGGGAGACGCCCGGGGTGTTCCAACGGTCGAACTTCTACGCGGTGGCCGGCTTCGGCGGGGCGCTCGTGTTCGCCGCCATGGCCTTCAGCGGCGCGCCCCTCGTGCTGGCGGCGGTGGCCTGCGTGTTCGCGGTCGTGTTCCTGCGCTATCTGTCGGTGTACTACGATTGGAAGACCGCCGATGAGGCCGATCTTACGCCGAAGGTGTCCCGCGGCGCTCACGCGGCCAAGGACTTCTGCGCCGAGATGTTTCGCCGCGCCACCCTGCACCGTCGGCGCGAGTCGGCGATCAAGGTGCCCTTCTTCCGCAAGCGCGGGGAATAGGGGATTGCCGACGCGCGCGGCTGGCGGTTCGCGGCGCGTCCCTTGCCCTACGGAAGTGTGACGCGCACGGCAACGACGGTGGGGCTGGGGCGCCGTCGTGGCATACTGGGCGAAAACCCCGTTCCGAGGAGCGAACTATGACCGCGAATTCCGCTACCGCACCGCGCATTCTCATCGTGTACACCGGCGGCACCATCGGCATGACCGAGGACTTGGCCACCGGGGCGCTCGTGCCCTTCAGCTTCGATCACCTTATGAAGAACGTCCCGAAGATCGGGCGGCTCGGCTACACGTTGGACCACGTGGAGATCGACCCGCCCATCGACTCGTCGAACATGAACCCGACCCACTGGGCCCAGGTGGCGAAGATGATCGCCGATGCCTACGACGACTTCGACGGCTTCGTGGTGCTGCACGGCACCGACACCATGGCCTACACGGCCTCGGCTTTGTCCTTCATGCTGCGCGGCCTGGCCAAGCCGGTCATCCTCACGGGCAGCCAGCTGCCCATCGGCGAGATTCGCGAGGACGGCACCGAGAACCTTATTACGGCCTTGCAGATCGCCGCGGCCCGCACCGAGGAGGGGGCGCCCATGGTGCAGGAGGTGGCCATCTCCTTCGGACGCCATCTGTGGCGCGGCAATCGGGCCATGAAGGTGAGCTCCACGAACTTCGGCGCCTTCGCTTCCTACAACTACCCGCCCCTGGCCGACATGGACCTGCACATCGTGTACCGCGAGCGGCTGCTGGCCCGGCCTGCGGCGGACTCGACCCTGTCCCCGCTCTACGCCATGGACGATGCCGTGGCGGTGGCCTTCTTGTACCCGGGCATCACTGAGGCGGCCCTGCGGCCCCAGCTTCTGGCCCCGGGCACCAAGGCCGTGGTGCTGCGCACCTTCGGCGCCGGCAACGCTCCCACCGAGACCTGGTTCACCGATCTGGTGGCCGAGGCTGTAAGGGCGGGGAAAGTGGTAGTGAACGTGACCCAGTGCCCCGCGGGCGGGGTGGAGGAGAAGCGCTACGCCACCGGCGACGCCCTGGCCCGGGCCGGCGTCGTGTCGGGCTGCGACATGACCTGTGAGGCAGCCCTTACCAAGCTCATGCACCTGTTCGGCCAGGGCCTCACCGCCGCGGAAGTGACCGCCGCCATGGCAAAGCCCTTGGCCGGCGAGATAACCGTAGGGGAGTAGGTTTCGAGCGCGGCGGCTTCCCGTAGAGGCCCTTCGTAGGGGCGGGCTTCAGCCCGCCCGCGCGCGGGAGCCGTTCGCGGTTGCCGGTCGGCCTGAAGGCCGCCCCTGCGGGGGATGCCAGGGGTGCTGGCCACGCGCGTCAAACCGCGCGCTCGGGTTAGGCTTGCCCCATCTTGTCGCGGGGGTGGGCGTGGGCGTATTCCTCGTGGAGGTGGGTGCGGTCCAGGTGGGTGTACACCTGCAAGGTGGACATGTCGGCGTGGCCGAGAATCTCCTGGAGCACGCGCAGATCGGCGCCGCCCTTCAGCATATGGGTGGCGAAGGAATGGCGCAGGGTGTGGGGGTGCAAATCGTAGCGGTTGATGGCGGCCCCGGCCTTGCGCACGAGATTGAAGATGCTCTGGCGCCCGAGGCGGCCCCCGCGCTGGTTGAGGAAGACGGCACTCGCGCTGTCGCCGGTGGCACCGCTCGCCCGGGCCAGGGTGGGGCGGCCCTCGTTCAGATAGCGGCGCAGCGCCTGGTCGGCGGCGCCGGCGATGGGCACGATGCGCTCTTTGGCGCCCTTGCCGAACACGCGGAGAAAGCCGTCGTCCAGGTAGAGGTTGTCCAGGTTCAGACCGCAGATCTCGCTGGCCCGCAGGCCGCAGCCGTAGAGCACCTCCAGCAGCGCGCGGTCGCGCAGGCCGCTCGGTCGCTCGTCGATATAGGTGTCCAGCATGCGGCCCACTTCTTCGATGGACAGCACGTCGGGCAGACGATCGGCGGCTTTGGGGATGTCCACGGCCTCGGCGGGATTCTCGCCGGTGAGCCCCTCGCGCACGAGAAAGCGGTGATAGCCGCGCACCGCCGAGATGCGCCGCCGCACCGTGGTGGTGGCCAGGCCCGCTTCCGCGAGGTGGTGCTCGAAATCCACCACGTCTTCGCGCTTCACATCGCCTAAGGCGTCCACGCCGCGCTCGTCGAGAAACGCCAGGTATTCCTCGAGGTCGCGCCGGTAGGCCTCGGCCGTGCGCGGCGATGATCCCTGCTCGATGCGCAGGTAGGACATATATTCATCCAAGGCGTTCTCGAATTCGAACACAGCGTCTCCCTTCGTACGGCTGCCATTGTACCGTACGGCCCCTCCGCCTTCCCACGGTGCCGTTCGCGGCGGGGTTTGCACGGCATCTTCAAATCTCGCTCACAGGGTGTTCCCAAAACGGGTTGGGGAAAAGTTTTCCACCGACATTGCACGGTTTGGGCATATCTAGTGGTGCGTCGTTCGTTTCGTGTAATACGAATACAAGATGTTGATTTTAGCGCTACCGCCAGAGGGGTTCTCGCCATATCTTGCGGGTAACGAGTGGGGCAAAATGATGGCCAAAGTGTCGCAAAATGTTGCGAAGTGGGGCGTTGTGGGTTAATATGCATGCCATGGAAAACGACCGAGCGGGATTTCGAAACGCACGACACACGAATTCAAATCCCACTCAAAACGCAGCAGGGGAAAGGACGTGAGTGCCGCAAGCCGTCGACATGGAAGCCGCCGCAGAGCTGCCTCGCACCGAGGTAGACCTGAACGGTGAGTTTCGACTCAAGGTCGATGGCAAGGGGCGCGTCACCCTTCCCGCGAAGTTCCGCAAGGTTCTTTCCAGTGATCTCACGGTCACCCGCGATCCCTTCGACGAGTGCATCTACGCGTTTGAGGCTCCGGGCTTCAACCAGTGGGTCGAGAGCGTTATGAGCGGCGCCTTCCCCGAGCGGAAGGCCAACGACCGCAAGCAGGACGCGTACCATCGTGCCCTGAAAGGTCGCGCCCGCGATGTGGAGGTCGATTCGGCCGGCCGCATCATGCTCTCTGCCGACATGCGCGAGGCCTGCGGCATCGACAAGGATGTGGTCGTGGTGGGCAACGGCAGCCGGTTCGAGATCTGGGACGCCCAGCGCTATGAGGACGAGCTCGCTTCGGTGGACTTGAGCCTTCTGTTCACCTAGGTGAGAGCGCGGGGTCAGGGAACCGTGACAAGCGAATATCGGCACATACCCGTTCTTCTGACCGAGTGCATCGATGCCCTCGATCTGCCGGAGCATCCGGTGTTCGTGGACGCGACCCTCGGTTTTGCGGGACATTCCTTCGAAGCAGCCAAGCAGCTGGGGCCCGACGGCCTGCTCATCGGCATCGACCAGGACGAGGTGGCCCTTGCAAGCGCCACCGAGAAGCTGGCATCGATTCCCGCCGATCGGCGGCCCGAACTGGCGCTGTTGCGCGGCAACTTCGGAGACCTCGACGAGCTTCTGTGCTCGTGCGAGATTCCGGGGATCGACGCCATCCTGTTCGACCTCGGGGTCTCCTCAGTGCAGATCGACACACAATCACGCGGCTTCTCCTTCAAGGAGAACGGCCCGCTTGACATGCGGATGGATCCGGGGAAACAAACCCTTACCGCAGAAGAGATCGTCAACACCTACAACGCAGCAGATCTCACTCGGATCATTCGCGCCTACTCGGATGAGAAATGGGCGAGCCGCATCGCGGACTTCATCGTGAAGGCCCGCGAGGACGCCCCGATCACAGAGAGTGGGCAGCTGGTCGACGTGATCAAGGCGGCCATTCCCGCCTCGGCGCGGCGCGCGGGCGGACATCCCGCCAAGCGCACCTTCCAGGCCCTTCGGATCGAAGTCAACTCGGAGCTGACCGTTCTGCGTCGCGGATTGGACGCGGCGGTCCGCTGGCTGAATCCGGGCGGCATGATCGTGGTGATCAGCTACCACTCTCTCGAGGACCGCATCGTGAAGGACACGTTCGCCAGCTTCGCGAACCGCTGCACCTGCCCGCCGGAGCTTCCGGTCTGCGTGTGCGGAAAACAGCCGATACTCGATTTGGTAACGAGGAAGCCCCAACTTCCCACACCTGAGGAAATTGCGCGGAATCCGCGGGCCCGCAGCGCCAAGCTGCGGATCGCGCAGAAGCGCTAAAAGGCCTTCTGACGAGGGAAGACCTGAAGAAAGAAACGATTGATCGACAAGCCCGAGGACAAACCGTCATCGGGCTTGTGTAGCCTAAACGGCCGGATGGCCCGAGAAAGGGGAGACCATGAGCGCCTACACTGCGTCCCGTTCGCGCGCCGCCGGTCGCGCCTCTTTCGCCGGCGGTTCGGCGCCCCGCGCGGGCCGTGCCGGCGCCCGCGGCGCTTCCTTCGCCTCCGGCTATCGCGGGGCGCGCTACGTGCCCACCTCCGTGGCCGAGGCGCTGCCCGATTACGATGAGCCCTCTATCGCGGTGGTGCCCGGGGCCGGGCGCCGTGCCCAGACCCAGCAGGGGCTTTCCGCCGCGGCGCTCACCTTGGCGAAGGTCTGCGCGGTGGTGTGCATCGCCCTGGCCCTGATCGCCGTGGCCCGCGTGGCCATCACCTCGGCCGCGGCCTCCTGCGCCCTGGAGACCCGCGAGATCACCCAGAAGATCGATACGGCCCGCTCCCAGGGCAACGAGCTGGAAGTGGCCCAGAGCGTGCTGGCCAACCCCACCCGCATCAAGGCCCAGGCCATGGCCCTGGGCATGATGGCGCCGAGCGCCGCCTACTCCGAGCAGCTGAACCTGCCGCCCGACGTGGTCGCCACCGACGAGGAGGGCAATCTCTCGCTGTCCGAGAGCACCGCGGCCCTGACGGCTCAGTAGGGAGTGCCCATGGACCGCCGATTCAACGACTCCCGCGCCGGCCGCGCCTCGTCGCCGCGCTCCACCTACCACCGCGCCCAGAGCGCTATCGATGCGGCCCTGCCCGCCGTGGGCGGCCGGGCCAAGGTGGTGCTCGTGCTGTTCGCCGCCTTCGCCGCCATCTTCTTTCTGCGCCTGGTGTTTCTGCAGGTGATCGTGGCCGACCAGTACTCGGCCCAGGCCGAGGAGTCGCGCACCATCAGCTTCACCACCAATCCCCACCGCGGCACCATCTACGATCGCAACGGCATCGTGCTGGCCACCAGCGTGGAGGCCACCACCATCTACGCGAACCCCGTGGAAGTGACCGATGTGGCCGGTGAGGCCCAGGCGCTCGCCGGCGTGCTCGGCGGGGAGACGGCCGATTACGAGGCCCTGCTCTCCAAGGGGGAGACCTCGTTCGTGTACATCAAGCGCCAGGCCGAGGTGTCGGAGGGCGAGCGCGTGAAGGCGCTGGAGCTGGACGGCATCTACTTCATTGCCGATACGCGCCGGGAATACCCCAACGGCTCCATCGGCGGCCAGGTCATCGGTTACTGCAACGTGGACGGCGAGGGCATCACCGGCCTGGAGCTGCAGTACAACGACATCTTGCAGGGCACGCCCGGCACCTATGTGGCCGAGCGCGGCGAGAAGGGCTTTCCCATTCCCGGCGGCGTGAAGGAAGAGACGCCGGCGGTGGACGGCCAGGACATCATGATCTCGCTGGACATCAAGCTGCAGGACACCGTGGAGCAAGCGGTCATCGAGGGCATGGAGACCATCGAGACCGACCAGGGCAGCGCCATCGTGATGGACGCCGCCACCGGCGAGATCTACGCCGCCTGCTCGCTGCCGCTCATGAACCCCGCTGACATGGAGTCCTCCGAGGTGGGCAGCGAGCATGTGAAGGCCATCACCCAGGTCTACGAACCCGGCTCCACCTTCAAGTCGGTGTCGGCCATGGCCATTCTGGAAGCTAAGAAGATGACGCCGGAATCCACCATGTTCTGCCCCAGCTCCATCTCGGCCAACGACTACGACGTCTCCGACGCCCACGAGCGCGAGGACGAGACCCTCACCCTGCGCGAGATCTTGAACCACTCGTCCAACGTGGGCATCTCCCTGGCCACCGAGGAGGCCGGCTTCGAGCACTTGAACGACGCCATCGGCCGCTACCACCTGACCGAGCGCACCGGCGTGGACTATCCGGGCGAGGGCTCGGGCCACGTGGAGGACTTCGAGAACTGGGGCACCATCGTCGGCTACAACGTCAGCTTCGGCCAGGGCATTTCCGTGACCCCCTTGCAGATGGTGCGCTTCTACGGCTGCATCGCCAACGACGGCGTCATGGTGACCCCGCACTTCCTCATTTCCAAGCCCCAGACCGGGGAGGTGGCCGAATACCCCACGGAAGTGGTGACCGAGGACGCCGAGGCCCTCACCGATCTGCGCTCGATGCTGCGCTCGGTGGTCACCGACGGTTCGGGCAAGAAGGCCGACGTGGAGGGCTATCCGGTCTGCGGCAAGACCTCTACCGCCGAGGTGCCCTCGGAGCAGGGCGGCTACAAGGAGGGCGTCTACAACCTCGGTTTCTGCGGGTTCATCGACGGCGCTTCCACCAATTTAGTTTGTTTTGTAGGAGCCAACGAGGTTCCCTACACGCGCCAGACCACCCCGGTGTTTAACGCTATAATGACGAGTGCTGTCAAGCAATACAACATCACTTCATCGTAGAGGGATCAATCAGCTATGACCAAGACTTGCGCTGAGCTCTTCCAGGGCATGGAATGCACGATTATCGGCAACGGCGATGAGGAGGTGGCCGGGCTCGCGTTCCGCAGCGATTGCGTGGGTCCGCACGACATGTTCTTCTGCATCGTGGGCAACGTGGTGGACGGCCACTCCTTTGCCCAGGATGCCATCGATCGCGGCGCCACGGTGCTCGTGGTGGAGCGCAAGGTGTACCTGGCCGACGCCACGGACGTGACCGAAGTGGTGGTGGCCGATTCCCGCAAGGCCATGGCGCACGTGGCCGCGAACTTCTACGACCATCCCTCCCGCGACTTCTCGCTCGTGGGCATCACCGGCACCAACGGCAAGACCACGACCACCTACCTGGTGGAGCACATCGCGAACGCGGTGGGGAAGCGCTGCGGCGTGATCGGCACCGTGGGCAACAAGATCGCCGGGGTGCTGGAGAAGTCCGACCACACCACGCCCGAGTCGCCCGATCTGCAGCAGCTGTTCGCGCGCATGCGCGATGCCGGCTGCGACGTGGTGGCCATGGAGGTGAGCTCGCACGCCCTCGATCTGGTGCGCACCTGGGGCTCCACCTTCGCGGTGACGGCGTTCACGAACCTCACCCAGGACCACCTGGACTACCACCACACCTTCGACGACTACTTCGAGGCCAAGGCCCTGCTGTTCTCGCGGGACTATCCCGCCCGGCGCGTCATCAGCATCGACGGCGCCTGGGGCCGCGAGCTGTGGCGCCGCTGCAGCGAGGCCGGCGACGAGGTGATCACCACCGGTTTCGACACCACCGCCCAGATCCATCCCGTGGACGTGACCTACGAGGCCGACCGCACCATCGTCGATCTGGAGGTGCGCGGTCGCCGCATCACCGTGACCTATCCGCTCGTGGGCCGCTTCAACGTGGAGAACGTGATGACGGCCTTCGGCTGCGCTCTGCAGCTGGGCCTTTCCGCCGAGGCCATCGCCGATGCCCTGGCCACCATGGAGCCGGTGCCCGGCCGCCTGGAACGCGTGGCCGCCGCGGTGGAGGCCCCCATCAGCGTGTACGTCGACTACGCCCACACCCCCGATGCGCTGACCAAGGCCGTCGCGTCCATCAAGGCCTTGAACGACCAGCGCACCTGCGTGGTGTTCGGCTGCGGCGGCAATCGCGACGCCACCAAGCGCCCCATCATGGGCCAGGCGGCCCTGGCCGCCGACTACGCCGTGGTCACGAGCGACAACCCGCGCCGCGAGGACCCGCTGGCCATCATCGACGACATCGTGGGCGGCATGGACGGGGCCGACAACTTCCAGGTGGAGCCCGACCGCCGCGGCGCTATCGCCGCGGCCATCGCCTGGGCTGAGCCGGGGGATGCCGTGCTCATTGCCGGCAAGGGCCACGAGGACTATCAGATCGTGGGCACCGAGACGCTTTCCTTCGACGACCGCAAGGTGGCCGCCGAGGAGCTGGAGCGCGCCTTCGGTTTGAAGGAGCAGGACTAGCGGGAAAGGAACACCGTGCGCCTTAACGCCAAACAAATCGCAGCATACACAGGCGGCCAGTTTCTCATCGATCCCATCGACCCCAGCGCGCTGATGTGCGGCATCACCTGGGATTCTCGCGAGGTGCGCCCCGGCTGGCTCTACGTGGCGCTGCCCGGAGAGCGGGTGGACGGCCACGACTTTGTCGGCGCCGCCCTGCGCGCCGGTGCCGCCGGTGCGCTCGTCACGGAGCGGCCCGACGCGGCGGCGAGCCTGCTCGCCCGCGAGATGGGGGCCGCCATCATCGAGGTGGCCAACACGGCCAGCGCCATCACCGATCTGGCCCGGGCCTGGCGCGGGCATCTGCGCGGCCGCGTCATCGGGCTCACGGGCTCGGTGGGCAAGACCACTACGAAGAATCTCACGCGGGACGTGTGCGCCGCCTACGGCAGCACCGTGGCCACCCGCGCCAACCAGAACAACGAGCTGGGCGTGCCCCGCACCCTTTTGGCCGCCGACCCGGAGACCGCCGTCGTGGTGGTGGAGATGGGCATGCGCGGCACCGGCCAGATCGCCGCGTTGTGCGACTTCGTGCGCCCCGACTGGGGCGTGGTCACCAACGTGGGGGAGAGCCACATCGAGCTATTGGGCTCGCGGGAGAACATCGCCCGGGCCAAGTCCGAGCTGTACGCCGCCCTGCCCGCGGGCACGGGCCGCGCCTTTCTGAACCTGGACGAGCCGATGCTCGACATCCTCATGGACGCCGGCGATCTGCGCGAGCGCCCCGTGGCCCTCGTGGGCTTCGAGGGCCATCCCGACGAGGCGGCCTGCGAGCTGCTCGAGCGCGACGAGACCCTGTGCGAGGAAGTGGTGTGGGCCGAGGACGTCACCTTGGACGCCGAGGGCCGCGCCCGCTTCACCCTGTGCGCCCGCGATCACGCCGACGTGGAGGAGCTGGCCCTGTTCGCGCCCGTGGAGCGCTGCGCCTGCGAGCTGGCCCTAACCGGCCGCCACAACGTGGACAACGCCTGCGCGGCCGCGGCCGTGGGCTACGCGTTGGGATTGGATCTGGAGACCATCGCGGCAGCTCTGAGCGCCTCGGTGCCCGAGCCCGGGCGCCAGGAGGTCATCGCGGCCCGCGGCGGCTTCACCATCATCAACGACGCCTACAACGCGAGCCCCGATTCCATGCGGGCCTCGCTTTCCACCTTCGCCGCCACCGAGGTGGCCGGCCGCCGCGTCGCCGTGCTCGGCGATATGGGCGAGCTCGGCGCCTTCGCCGAGGCCTGCCATCGCGGCGTGGGGGCGCATCTGGCCGGCCTGCCCGTCCATCGCGTGATCTGCGTGGGCGAGCTGGCGACCTTCATCGCCGAGGGCGCCGCCGCGGCCGGCATGGACGCCGCCCGCATCAGCCGGGCGGCCACGGTGGCCGATGTGCTGGAAGAACTTGATACCTTGTTGGAGCCCGGGGACGCCGTGCTCGTGAAAGCGTCCCATTTCATGGGGCTTACCCGTGTTGTCGAAGGATTGGTCCATTAATGTTCTCTCTGTTCTCATCCTATCCCACCTTTATGATCTTTCTGGCCGTGGTGCTGTCCATGGTGTTCACCATGGTGCTCATGCCGGCGTGGATTCGCTTCCTGCGTACGAGCCACATCGGCCAGCAAGTGCGCGCCGACGGCCCCCAGAGCCATCTGGTGAAGCAGGGCACGCCCACCATGGGCGGCGTCATCATGCTGGTGGCGGTGATCGCCTTCACGCTTCTGGCCTCGGTGGGCGCACCTACCGTGGAGCTGTGGCTGCTCTTAGGCGCCACGGTGGCCACCGGCGTGCTCGGGCTCATCGACGACGCCTCGAAGGTGGCCCACGAGCGCTCGCTGGGGCTCACCCCCAAGGCGAAGCTCATCGGCCAGTTCCTCATCGCCGGCGTGTTCGTCATCTGCGCCGTGAACCTGCTGGACGTGGCCCCCACGGTGGAGATCCCCTTCGTGTGCACCATCGACCTGGGCGTGCTCACCACCGTGGTGCCCGTGGGCGGGGGCATCGAGATCCCCTGGCTCTACCTGGTGTACTGCCTCATCCTGCTGGTGGGCCTGTGCAACGCCGTGAACCTGACCGATGGCCTCGACGGCTTGGCCTCGGGCACGGTCATGGTGGTCATGCTCGTCATGGCGGCCATCGCGTTTCGCACCGG
>CANSES010000034.1 GCA_947645965.1 uncultured Enterorhabdus sp.
GGTCGGGTGCTTGCTCAGGCCACAACGTGACAAACCACCCGCCCCCCGTCACCCCCCCCCCCGAGAGAGGGGCCCAGCCCTTACTTCAGGGCGGCGACTACTTTGCGGGCGGCGGCGGTTATGGTGAGGTCGTTCACGTCTACGGTGATGTCGGCGTACTGCTCGTAGAGGGGCAGGCGCTCGTCGTACAGGTCGCGCAGGCTCATGCCGATGCCGTCGCGCATGACCACGCCGCGGTCGGAGAAGTCGGCCAGGCGCTGCTTCAGCTCGTCGAAGCTGATCTTCAGGTACACGATGCGGCCGATCTCGCCGAGGTGCTCCATGGCCGCCTCGCTGTAGACCGCCGAGCCGCCAGTGGCGATGACGGAATGCTCGAAGCTCATCTCGGAGAGCACCTGGTTCTCGATCTCGATGAAGGCGTCGGGGCCCAGGGTGTCGATGAGCCGCTGCAGCGACTTATCGCAGGACTGCTGGATGAGCAGGTCGGCATCGACGAAATCCATGCACAGGATCTTCGCCAGCACGATGCCCAAGGTGGACTTGCCGGCGCCGGGCATACCGATGAGCACCACGTTGTCGCGGCCGGGCTCGAAGGACTTCTCTTTCATGGGGCACTTCCTTTCTTGCAGGGCACGGCCACCCTTCCCGAAGCCGGG
The DNA here is from genome assembly GCA_947645965.1 of uncultured Enterorhabdus sp. Next base: position 657 of record CANSES010000034.1, read on the forward strand.
CCGGGGCGACCGTGCGCGATAACGTTATGATACCTCGGCGCGATGGTGCGCGGCACGCAGGGCGTCGTCGAAGCCGTGGGTGAGGGACGGTGCGAGCCGCAGCAGCTGGCCCGCCTTGGTGTCCGGCTCTTCCTTCAAGAACTTCAGCACGCCGAACAGGTAGCCGTACACCACCAGCTCGGCCCGCTCGGCATCGGTCATCTCCTCGTACTGCGCCTGCCAGCCGCCGTCGCGCATCCAGTTGCGCAGGGCCTTGGCGTGGGCGGCGATCTCGTTGCCAGCGGGCGTGCGACGCATGGTGTAGTTCGCCAGCACGCCCGTGGCCGCCGCGGCCGCCAGCACCATGAGCGCCACCTGCCATCCCACCAGAATGAGGGCGCCCAGGGCCACCAGTCCTAGCAGAGCCGCCGCCAGCAGCAACCAGCGCTGGGCCACCCGGCTCTGGCTATCGAAGAAGTGGTGCGGCTGCACCAGATCGGTCAGCTTCTGCTGCCACTCCTGCACGGCGCGCAGCAGGTCGAGCGGACGCTCGTGAGCCGCTGCGGACAACTCGCGCAGCGAGATGCTCTCGGCATCTTCCGACAAGGTGTTCAGCAGGGCCAACGTCGCACCGTCCAGGGCCTCGTCGGAGATGGACCCCTGCTGGGGAATCTCCAAGGCCTCAGGACGACCATTGTTGTCCACCCGCAGGCGCAGGGCCCCGCGGCGCACCATGTCCAGCACCGTGGCCACCACATCGTCGGGGCTCTCATGGTTCCAGCGCCACAGACGCCCCAGCACCGCCGGGGACAGATCGGGCGCGGGCCCGTCACAGCTGTAGTCGTCGGTGAACACTGGCGGCCGCTCGCGACCCCAGCGCGCGTACACCGCCAGCGCCGCCACGACCACCACCAGGCTGAGGCCCAGCGCGCCTAAAGCCAGCCCGTAGCGCAGCATCTTCTGATGGGAATCGCGGTCGACCCAGCCCTCCTCGTAGCGCGTGGTCCAGTAATACTGCAGGCTGCCCTGGTTCTTCAGCTTGTCCTCGTCGCTCAGATTCGTCAGCCATTCCACGGGGAAGAGCACGCGGGCCTCGGCGAAGCTCGTGGGGCTCACCTCGGGAACGAAGAACCGCACCGAGCCGTCACGGGCCACATCCACCGTGCCGTCGGCCGGCCCGTGGCCCCAGGCGCGCACGTTCTCGCCCGGATCCACCGTGGCATCGGCGGGCATGGGCAGCACCACCGTGGCCCGCACATGGTGCATGGGCACCGTATAGTCGCGGGGCGCGTACAGCCACTGGAAGTCGGCGGCGTCGTCGTAAGCCGTCACGCCGTGGGCCACGGCGTAGGACACCTCGAACACCGCGCGGTCGGGAAGGTTGCGCACGAAGGCGTACAGCTTCGACTGGAACTGGTCGTAGGACCAGCCGTCGCTGTCGGGACGGCCACCGCCGCGCCACGACAACAGGAAGGTCGTGGGCTCCAGGTTCACCCATTCGCCGGTCACGTTGTCCTCCCCGTCGAGGGCGGCCATGCGCACGTGCTTGATGGTGATGGAGGAATCCTCGGGAAAACCCTGGTACAGCCAGGTCAACGTCTCGCTCTTGGTCTCATCGGCCGCAAAGTCGAAGATGCGCTGGTCGGTGACGGTCACGGTGCCGTCGGTTTCCACCTGGGCCGTCAGATCCACCTGATCGCACTGGTAGTCGGCCGCCCAAGCCGGCGCGGGCGCCAGAAGAGCAGGGGCCGCCAGGGCCACCGCGGCCGCCAGGGTCGCCAGCAGCAGGGTGACCTTCCGCAGAAACCCCCTTCGACCCACGGGACGCATCGCTTCCACTACAGCCCCCGGAACGCCTGACGCACCTCGTCGAGCACGTCCTCGTCGGCCACCACGATGGCCTTGTCGCCGGGGAACAGCAGCGTGTCGGCGTTGGCCACTTCCACATCGCCCCCGCTGGCCACGGCCGCGATGAGAGCGTTGTCGGGCAGGGGGATCTCCTCGATGAGCACGCCATCCTCGTTGGAGAAGCGGCGCATCCGCGGCACCATCACCTCGGCCAAGGCCACGTTGCCGTGGGTCAGCGACGACACGACCGACACCGAGCCCAGCAGAGCCTCCTCCTCGATGAGGTTCGCGATCAGCGTGGTGGACGACACGCATTCGATGCCCACCTCGCGGAAAATCCGCTCGTTCTTGGGGTTGTTCACGCGGGCGATGCAGCGCGGCACGTGGAACACGCGCTGGGCGATCTCGCAGGACACGAGATTCGAGTCGTCCTGGCCCGTGGTGGCCACGAACACGTCGGCCTGGCGAATGCCGGCATCTTCCTGATAGCGCGAGTCGCAGCCGTCGCCGTGAATGACCAGATAGCGGCCTTCCAGGGCCACCGACAAACGGTCGGCCGTGGCCAGCTTCTCCTCGATCACGGCCACGTCGTTGCCGCTCTTCAGCAGGATGGACGCGAGGTAGGAACCGATTTTGCCGCCGCCGGCGATAACGATGTACATGGCGAGTCCTTACTCCAACTAGTCCAGAATATAGCGCGAGAACTGGGCGATCACGTCGTGGCGCACGCAGGCGAGAATGGAATCACCCGCGTACAGCAGCGAGTCGGCCGTGGGGATGGACGAGGCCGATCCGTCGGCGCGCTCGAAGGCGATGATGCGCACCTCGTGGTCGCGCTCCAGCTCGGACACGCGAATGGTGCGGGCGTTGTCGCGGCTCGACAAATCCAGGGTGAAGCGCAGCACTTCGAATTCGCCGAAGGTGTCGATGTGCGAGCCGTGGCCCGACACGATCTTGGAGAACACGTCCTCGGCCACAAGCGACGTGCCGCAGACATAGTCGATGCCGAGCTGCATGTAGGCGCGCTCATGGTCGGGATTGTACAGGCGCGAAATCACGTGGGGCACGCCGAACAGGTGGTTGGCCACCTCGGCGCACATGAGGTTCGCGTTGTCGGACTGGGTCACGGCGGCCAGCACGTCGCATTCCTCCACGCCGGCCTTGATCAACACGTCCTCGTCGAAGCCGACGCCCTGGATGGTGCTGCCGTTGAAGTTGCGACCCAGGTTGGCGAAGGCATCGGCGTTGCGGTCGATCACGCACACGTTGCTGCCGTTGTCGGAGAGCATGTTCGCCAGCTGCGATCCCACGCGCCCGCATCCCACGACGATGACGTTGCTCATGCGCTCAAGTCCTTTCCAACCCAGCGGGGCAGGGCGGCCAACCGTGCCCCTATAAAAGAAAATGGCCGAAGCCATTTTCTCATTCTTTTAGATCAACTGCATCTGATTGAGCGTATCTCGGTACCAGTTGTCATAATTGGGCGGGCAGTAGCGCTGGGCGTAGGTGTAGCTGATGGTGAAGCCGTAGCCGCGGGCCAGACCGGCCACATGGGCGCGGATGGCCGTGTCCCAATTGCTCCAGCTGGACTGATCCCAGCCCCAGGCGTTGTGCGACTTGAAGCAGACCCGGCCCTTGGTGGACTCGGTGTTGGAAATGGCCGGCGACCAGCGGGGGTCGATGCCGTTCTCCCAGGCGGCCTGGGCGAAGGTCTCGCCATGGCCGGCCAGGGGGCTTCCTGCCAGATAGTTGTCGATGCGGCTGGTCCATTCAGCCACGAACGCTTCTTCACCCACGGAGAAGTCCACATCGCCCGCCGGCAGGCTGCCGTAGGTGGCGTAGTACTTCGAACGGCTCGCGTCGGCGCGATCGATGGCGCGCTGCTCGGCGGCACGGGCCGCCTCTTCCGCTGCGATGCGGGCGGCCTCTTCCTCAGCGGCGATCTCTTCCACACCGGCGCTCACGTCGCGGGAAGAAGCCGTGGCCAGGGAAGCGCCCTCGGAGATGTCCTCCACGGGCAGCACGTCGGCATCGGACTTGTCGTCAACCGTTTCAGGGGTAACCTCGCCGGCCGGCAGCGCATTGGCGCTTTGGCGTTCCAGGCCGAAGGAGGTGGCATTCGCGTCATGAGAACCTGCGGAGGCCCAGTCGAAACCGAGGAATCCGACCGCCAGCATGGACAACACGCAGACACCGGCCACGGCCAAAGCGGCGAGCCCTCGGTGACTTTGCTTGCGTCTTGTAACCACGTGTTCCCTTTCTCGACAGCACGAAACTAAACCGCGTGAGCGGTTGCAGCGTGTTGGATTGTGGGCGGGATTGCTGCAGACATGAAAAGATATGCTGTTTTTTGACTTGGCTATTCTACCCTAGTTGGCCCCAGAAGGAAAAATGGCGACCGCCGATGTTCACGTTTTGTTCGCTTGACAAACGGTGGTCGCAGCATTCCCGCAGGTCGGAGCCGCGTGACTTTACGCTGTTATGGAAGCCTCTCCACAACTTTCCTCATCGAGCTTTTTCACGCGGATTACCGAGATACGGCTGCGGCGCATCTTCTCCACTTTGAAGGAGAAACCGTCCACGACGAACTCGTCGCCCACCTTCGGCACAAAGTCCAGGGTGTGGATGAGCCAGCCGGCCACGGTCTCGTAGGCGTCGGACTCCTCCATGGGCCAACCGAGTTCCACGGCGTCTTCCACGGGGAAGCGGCCGTCGCAGCGCCACTGGTCGGGGCCGAGGGCCACCACCAGGTCGCGATCGCGGTCGGTCTCGTCCACGATCTCGCCGATGATCTCCTCCACGATGTCTTCCATGGTGATGAGGCCGTCGGTGCCGCCGTACTCGTCCACCACGATGGCCATCTGCATGCGGGCCTCCTGCAGCTCGGAGAGCAGGGCCAGCACGTTCTTGGTCTCGGGCACGTAGAGGGGCTCGAACATGTAGTCGGACACGGGGCCTTCCATACGGCCGTCCATGAGCGGGCCCATGAGGTCCTTGTAGTTCACGATGCCGATGACGTCGTCCACTTCCTCGTGGTACACCGGCAAACGGGAATAGCCGGTGCCGCGCATGCGCTCTAAGGCGGTGCGGGCCGGCTCCACATCTTCGGCCATGATCATGTCCACGCGGGGCTTCATGATCTCGCGCACCGTCATGTCGGCGAGGTCGAGGATGTCGTTGATCATGCGCTTCTCGTCGTCGAGGAGCTCGTCGTTGTCGGCCACCATGTCCTTGATCTCGTCTTCGGACACGCTGTCGCGACGGCCCGGCTTCAGAAACTCGAGGAAGCCCGGCTTGGGTGATATGTCATCTGTCTTAGCCATGGCGGGTACTTTACCATATTTCGGTTACAAAACTGATGGGAGCGGCCCCTGACCGCTCCCATCAGTTTCGCTCTTGGTTGTTCGCCCGCAGCGCTACGAGCCGCAGGCCTGGTTGCCGCCCGGCTTCAGCCAGTCGAGCCACGCAGCGGCGTCTTCCACCGACACGTCCACGAGAGTCGTGGTGGTGCCGCCCTGGCCCGCGGCCGTGGTGGCCAGCAGGGTGCGGGTGCCGGCGCGGCGCTGCAACGGGTTGCTGCGCGCGCAACCGAACTGGATCTTCTGCCGCGGGAAGCTGATGGTGGTGCGCGACAGGCCGCCGTTGCTCACCTGCATAAAGCAGCGGTTGAAGGCGAAGCTGGACTCGCGGGCCCACAGCACCGCACCGATGATGTCGATGACGAAGAGGATGGCAGCCAGCACGAACAGGCCGGTGACGATGGCCGAGCCCATGGCCATCAGGAACAGGTCGTCGCTATCGAGGTACAGCAGGCCCGACTCAGCCGCCGCGCCCACAGCTGCAAGAACCGCCGCGAAGATGGCGGCGAACACGGCACACCAGAAGCCGCCGCCCTGCACGATACCGCGACGAATGAGGGCCCGGCGCAGAGCCACCTTCGCCACGGGCTTCGCGTCCTGGGGCAGGTCGGCGAACTCGGGGATGAGGCCAGCCAGAATCTCCGGTACGCGGCTCACCTTCACGAAGGGGTGCACCACCAGGCCCTTGTTCAGCAGCTCGTTGGTGCCCTGGGCCTCGTTGGTGTTCTCGCCGTCGGCGGCGTCGATCTTCCCCAGGGAAATCTCGCAGTAGCCGAGCAGACGGCGGATGAAGGTCTGGTTGATGCTGACCGACTGCACGCGATCGACGGCCACGCCCTGGAAGGTGTGCTTCAGCAGGCCGTACTCCACTTCGATGCGATTGTCGCGGCGGCGCGCCTTGAAGCCGCCGTAGCTGACGCAGGTGCCCAGGGCCGACAGCAGCCACATCACCAGCACCACGCCGAGGAAGATGACCGCGGCAATGCCGACAAAGGCGCCCATGGCCTGGGAGCCGGCATAGCTGACGGCGCTTGCCACCATGGAGTTCGCTGCGTCGCCGAACAGCTCGAAGGCGTTGCCCACCAGCTGCAAGGCGCCGACGATAAGACCGAGCAGGATCAGCCCCGCCGACGTCGAGCCGGAAAGCCCCGTGAGGAACAGTTCCTTATTAGTGAGGCCGTACTCGTAGCTGACGCGCCCGGTATCCACCGCCGAGCCAGCGAACAGACCGCCCACCTCGTTCCAAGCCTGGGCCCCCAGGTCAAGCACGTTCCCCGGCGTGACCGCAGGGGCGACGGGGGTCCCAGGAACGGCACCAGCCCCCGCGGGACTTCCCACCGCGGGATTCCCTGCACCGGGAGTCCCCGCAGGGGCGGCCTGCAGCCCGCCCGCAACCCCTGCGCCCGCAGCAACCCCTGCAGCGCCCATCGCCAAGTAATTCTTCCGGTTGTACAACTCGGCCCGCAGCCATTCCGCCTGCTGCTTGGTCACATAGGGCACCACCACGGCCTTGTTCGACGCGCCGCCGGCCGTGTCGATGCTGACGGTGCACACACCGAAGATACGCTGCAGCAGCGTGGCGCGCTGATCCACCGACTGCACGCGCTGATAGGGCACGTGCACCTGCTTCTTGTTGAACACGCCCGAGCACAAGGTGAATTCGTTGGGCCCCACGATGAAGTACAGGTGCTTGTAGCCCACCCATCGCGAGACGGCCACGATGCCGAATATCAGCAGGATCAGCACGAGCGACGCGCCGGCCACCAGCGCCAGGGCTATGCCCACGGGGAAGCCGTCGAGGTCGCCGTCGGAGATGAGCCCGATAATGGTGGAGAAGTTCGCCACTACCACGGCGACGGCGACAATCACCAGCGTCCGCACACTTTCCAACCAAATATAGCTGTGGTGCACGTGGTGCCGCACCGGCTGGTCGGTGGCCGCAGGCTGCATCCCCTGCGGCGGCTGCGGCTGCTGCGGTTGCATCGGGGCGCTCATTAGACGTCCTCTCGGGCCAGACGGGCCAGCTCGGCCGCGCGGTCGCGCAGCAGGTCGGCTTCCTCGCTGCCAAGGCCGGGAATCTCATGCTCGCCGGCGGCCGTGGCCACGGTCACGCTGGACAGACCGAAGGCGCGCAGCACCGGCCCCTGACGGGTATCGGTGTTCTGCACGCGAATGAACGGGATGATGAAGCGCTTGCGCCAGAAAATGCCGCGGGCGATGTCCAGGTACTCCGGCGTTAGCTCGTAGCGCCAGCGCGCATAGCGGATAGGCGGCAGCACGATCACGCACAGCACGAACAGCGCCACAAACACCACGGCCACGATGACGGCCACCAGCGCCGCCCACGTTTCCGACGGTTCCACCAGCGCGATGATCGCGAACGGCGCGAAGCAGCACAAGAACGCGATGACGATCCAGATAGCGTCGCTGATGCGCCAGACATTCTTGATGCGCGGGTTCAATTGGTTTGCGGGCATCTCTCTCATATACGTCCTTCCGTTCCTGAAACCTGCCATAGACGCCAAGCGTCCGAGAATATCGTGACCATACTACCCCACTTTCAACGGTTCCCGCGAAAACTTAACACTTGTTAAGGCCCACCAGCGCCGATTTAACCGACACCACCGGCAAACCCCTTACGCTCTTGTAAGAGTGCGCTGCCGCCGTTTCCGCCACGGGGCCGACGCGGTAGAATGAGCGAGCGGCAATCGTCCCGGCAGCAAGGGGCGCAGAACGAAGGAGGCGGCCACCATGGCGCAGCGTATCTATATCATCGAAGACGACAGAACCCTGCGCACGGAACTGGCCCACGTACTGGAGCTTTCCGGCTATGCCGTGGGAGCCTACGAGGGAAGTTGGGCCGACACCGCCGCCCGGGCCCTGGCCGCCGAGCCCGACTGCATTGTGCTCGACCTGAAGCTGCCCGGAGCCGACGGCCATTCCATCTGCCGCGACATTCGGGCGAAAAGCTCGGTGCCCATTCTCATGCTCACTTCGTCGGAAAGCGAGTTTGACGAGGTGCTGGCCATGAATCTGGGGGCCGACGACTACGTGACCAAGCCCTACCGCCCCGCCGTGCTGCTCGCCCACATCCAGGCCCTGCTGCGGCGCAGCGCGGGGCCAGCGGCGAATATGACCATCCAGCACAAGGGCGTCACCCTGAACATCGGCGCCGGCACCGTCTCCTTCGGCGACCGCACCGCTGAGCTTACCCGCAACGAGATGCGCATCCTGCAAACGCTCATGCGCAACCCCGGCATGGTGGTGGCCCGCAGCGAGATCATGTGCGCCCTGTGGGAGTCGGATGCCTTCATCGACGACAACACCCTCACGGTGAACGTGAATCGCCTGCGCAAGACGCTGGCCTCCCTTGGCGTGCCCGACGATTTCCTCGCAACGCGGCGTGGCGTGGGGTACGCCGTATGAGCCGGCCGCTCCACCGTTCCCCCGCTGGCGGCGATTTCTCCATCGAAGACCTCGCCGCCTTCACACCCGCCGCCTATGTGCGCGACAACATGCTGGGGCTGGCGGCGCTTGTGCTGAGCCTCGCAAGCCTCGTGCTCATCCTGCCCGCGCTCGGTGTGAGCACCTCGGGCGTGCTGCTGGCGGCCGACATCCTCACCCTGCTGGCTGTGGGCGCCGGCTTTCTGGACTATCGCCGCAAAGCCGCCTTCTACCACGAGTTGCGCGGGTTGCTCGTCTCGCTGCGGCAAGCCCGCGTACTGCCGGCACTCGTCGCCGAACCCGCCTTCCTGGAAGGACAGATTACCTACGGAACCGCGGCCCGCATCAGCTCGCTTGCCGCCGCGGAAACCGACAAGCTCCAGGAAGACGCCGCTGCCTACCGTCGCTACATCGAGCTGTGGATCCACGAGGCGAAGACGCCCATTGCCGCGATAAAGCTCATGCTCGCCAGTGAGCCGAGCGCCCAGTCGGCGAAGATCGCCCGCGAGCTCGAGCGTATCGAGGCCCAGGTGGACCAGGCGCTGTACTATGCCCGATCAACCTCGGTGGAGCGCGACTATGCCATCCGCGAGGTGAACCTGGGTGAGGCAGCGCGCGAGGCGTGCAAGCGCAACACACGCTTCCTCATCGAACGCGGGGCGCTCCCGGCCTTCGACATTCCCGAGACCATGACGGTGCTGGCCGATGAGCCGTGGCTCGTGTTCATCTTGGGACAAGTCGTGGTGAACGCCGCGAAGTACGGCGCCACCCGCATCGAGTTCGCCGCGCGCGAAGAAGAGCCCGGCACCTCCCGCGGCCGCACGGTGCTGGAAGTGCGCGACAACGGCTGTGGCATTCCCGCCGCCGACGTGCCCCGTGTCTTCGAGCGCGGCTTCACCGGCCAGGTCGGCCGCGCCCACGGCTCGGCCACAGGCATGGGCCTGTATCTGGTAGCGAGCCTATGCGCCTCCATGGGCCTGCACGTGGGCCTGGCCAGCGAGGAAGGCACCGGCACCCGCGTCATCCTCACCTTCCCCCACAACCGCACCCGCAAAGAACTCTACGGCGCGTAAGCGCCCGAACCTATGGTGCGGGCGAGCGTACCTAACACGTTCGTAAGGTAAGCGTAAGCCCGATCGATGGAGCCGCCGCGCCCCTTTCCCTAGGATGGAATCAGGCCCAGCAAACGAGCCGCATTCGACGAGAGAAAGGAACGCCGTGAACATGCCAGGGAAGATTATCCTTGCCGTTACCATCATCGGGGCGGTGGGCGCCATCATCGCCCGCCAGCTGCCCAAGACCGAGAGGAGCTACCACTAATGGCTGAAGTGTACACCGAACCCACCCCCTCGGCCTTTGGAGCCAGCCCCGCCGACCCGGGCACGCCCCTGCCGCTTGACGCCCACGACCGCAGCGCCCTCGACGACCTGGCCGCCGCCTTCTCGCGCGACGCCTACATGCCCGGCGCCTCCTCGGCTGCCGCGGGCCGCACCGCCCGCGCCACCCACGCCGCCGGCTCTCACGATGCCGCCGCAGCCCCCGGCGCTCCCGCCCATGCGGCCGCCCCGCGGCCGGGCGGCGGCTCTCCCATCCTGTCGGTGCGCTCCGTGGAGAAGATCTTCGGCAGCCGCGATTCGGTCACCCACGCCCTGGCCGGCGTCAGCTTCGACGTGGCCGCCGGCGAGTTCGTCGGCATCATGGGCCCCTCGGGCTCGGGC
>CANSES010000035.1 GCA_947645965.1 uncultured Enterorhabdus sp.
GCCGGGCCGGCGCCTCCGGGGGGGGTTAGGGGGGGGCCCCCTCCCCCCAACCCCCGGCCCCCGGGGCCATGGGGGTCCCTTCCCCACCGCGGGGCGGGGGGGGGGGGGGTCTGGCGCGGGGCTTCGCTCGACGCGTCGCGCCGGCGAGCCAAGGTCTCGCCGGCGCTTTGGCTTAACCTCGCTGCGCCCTGCGCCAGACCCCCTCTTCGCTTCCTGAGATTCTACGCGGTGACCGGGGCGGCGGCGATGACGGCCTCGGCCTCTTCCACGACCGCCGAGTTTTCGGCCGTGAACTCGTCGGCGGTGGAGCCGACGGCGTTGAACTGGTGCATCTTCGCGCCCATGGACAGGCGGTTCTTCGCCCACACCTTGCAGGTGAGCGCGTGCAGGTCGATGAAGCCCTTGGCAGCCTGCTGGTCGAACTCGTCCTCGGCGGAGTAGGTGGCCAGCTCGTAGGTGTAGAGCGAGTAGTCGGACTTGCGGCCCACCACGGTGCAGCTGCCCTTGTAGAACTTCAGCTTGATGGTGCCGGTGACGCACTGCTGGGTGTCGGCGAGGAAGGCGTCGAGGGCCTCCTTGAGCGGCGAGAACCACAGGCCGTTGTAGACCTGCTCGGCCCACGTCTGCTCGATGCCGAGCTTGTAGTGGAGCACGCTGCGCTCGAGGCAGAGGTCCTCGAGCGCCTTGTGGGCCTGGATGAGGGCGAGGGCGCCGGGCACCTCGTAGCACTCGCGGCTCTTCACGCCCACGAGCCGGTTCTCGATCATGTCGAGGCGACCGTAGCCGTTGGAGCCGGCGATGTCGTTCATGGCGTAGATGATGTCGAGGTAGTCCATGGCCTGGCCGTTGAGCGCGCAGGGCACGCCGTGCTCGAAGGCGACGTCCACGTAGGCGGGGGCGTCGGGCGCCTCGGTCGGGTCGACGGTCATGGTGTAGATGTCCGCCGGCGGCTCGGCCCACGGATCCTCGAGCACGCCGCACTCGATGGCCCGGCCCCACAGGTTGTCGTCGATGGAGTAGGGCGACGCCTTGGTGGTGGGCACGTCGATGCCGTGGGCCTCGGCCCAGGCCATCTCCTCCTCGCGCGAGCCCAGATCCCAGTCGCGCACCGGCGCGATGATCTCGAGCTCGGGGTCGAGCATGAGGATGGAGGACTCGAAGCGCACCTGGTCGTTGCCCTTGCCGGTGCAGCCGTGCGCGATGTACTTGGCGCCGTACGCATGGGCCGCGTCCACCAGATGCTTGGCAATGAGCGGCCGCGAGAGGGCGCTGACCAGGGGGTACTTGTTCTCGTAAAGGGCGTTGGCGGCCATGGCGCAGGTGAGGTACTCGTCGGCGAAGGTCTGGCGCATGTCCACCACCAGACACTCGATGGCGCCGGAGGCGAGGGCCTTGGCCTTGATGGCCTCCAGGCCGGCGTGGTCCTGGCCGAGGTCGCCGGCGACGGCGATCACGTCAAGGTCGTACTTCTCCTGGAGCCACTTGATGCACACGGAGGTGTCGAGACCGCCCGAGTAAGCGAGGATGACCTTGTCCTTGGTGGTGTTCTGCTGCGTCATGATTCGTGCCCTTTCGCTTGTTCTGCTTGACTTCGTGCCCGGGTCTGCGGAACGCGGAGGCGGCTTGACGCGAACAGGGCAAGCCCTTGCGGGCGCCCCAGAAGCTTCGGCGGGATGCTGCTGCGTACCACGGCTTTTCATCGAGGGCGGGCGCCGGGCGGCGCCTGCGGGCCCCGCCTTCACGCGAAGGCGAGTGGGGAAGGGAGAAAAGCGGCCCTTGGGAGAATGCGGACGACTAACGTCGTCGCAGACGGGTCGTCACCTCGACGCGTCGGCGTCGGGTGACCGTGGAGAGAACGTCGGAGCGCACGGCAGCATCGCCAGCGAGGGCGATGTCGGTTGCTATGAGACCGGAGGTCTGCACGCCGTGGTTCCTTTCAGACGGTTCTTCCTGCGCGGCCAAACGATGACCGCGAAGCAGCTCATTGCTTGCAGGGGATGATAACGCAGGTTTCGGAAAAACACGTGAGAAATTTGCGAAACGGAAACATTGAGGGCGCGAGGAGTCCGCATCGGACTCCGGAATCAGGGAGAAACCCCTGATGAGAAGGGCGCTTTCTTTGGCGCGAGGCCCCCAGCGGCGCGAGGCCCCCAGCGGCGAGACGCCCCCAAGGCGCAATGCCGCACGTGCGGAATAGCTCGCTCGCACGGGTTGGCTGCCGCTTATTTCTTCGGGAACGAGAACTGGGAAGTTCTGTACCCGAGGATCGAGGGATTGCCCAGAACGCATCCGGAAGGAGCACCCGCATAGACGGCGGAACAGCCGAGCGGGTATTCGGCACAGCTTGCGAAAAAGGGAGTGAGCCCGCCTTGAAAGCCCCCTCCCCAAGAAAACCTAGACAGATGCGCCATCCGCCGGAGCAGGAGAAGGCGTCGGGCTAAACCGAGGGGGCTGACCCCGAGAAGTTCCGGGATCAGCCCCTAGCGGCTTGACGTATTATTCGCACCCGAGTTTTACTCGCTACGATGCCGATGGACGAGGAAACTCCACTAGGCCTCTCGCCTTAAGAAGGCGATTGCCACCACCCTGTTTGCAGGCGAAATGCAAAGACTTTCGGGGGCAGTCCAGTGGCGAACTCAGCGCTAAGCCATCAGCCGAATACTTATTCGGCTACCGTCAGCAATGCCCAGCGGGTCTTGCCGTCCATCTTCTTGACAAGCTCCTCAGCCTCGCCGTAGTACATGCACCACGCCTGGCAGTGCTGGACGCACATGGGCATCTTGCCCTCGGCGGTGCGGCTGGCGCACATGTCGCAGGCCTGGGTGATGACGGGCAGGTAGGTCCACTCCCACGTGCCCTCGAGGCCGGGGCGGTTGGCGTACTGGAACGGGCCAACCTCCTCCACCTTGATGCCGAACTCGCCCTTGGGCAGATCGAGCTCCTTCTTGCAGGCCACCTCACAAGAATGGCAGCCAGTGCAGTAGTCATAATTGACTAGGATTCCCTTTGTCATTATCAGTCTCCTTTTCCCTGCGCTACTGCTGCATCTCGGCTTTGCCATCGGCCATGGCTTTCTTCAACGCCTCCCGGCCTTGCATGTTTGCATCCTCAACCTTTTGCTGAACAGCACGTTTAACCTCATCTTGAATGAAGTCCGTTTGCCCCTCACGCTCCTTCATGGATGCAATATCGCCTGCCCAGGCGCCAGGGACGTAGTCTCCGAATCCGCCTTCTCTCGTCACCACCTCGCCCGGCATCTGATCCCCTTCCTCGTATTTATAGATTCTCGCGAGGAAGCTCTTGATGTCCGAGCCGATGCCGCCCTGGCCTGTCTCAAAAATCTTCGTCATGTTATTAATATTGGAATCAAACACGCCGTAGAGGCTGGGCTCGGCGGCCTCCTCCTCCGGGAACCACCACGCATGCTCCATATGGATGGTGTTAGGCTTGATGCCCGGGAACAGGAAGGCCTTCTGGCGGCAGCGACCATGCGGACTCTCGATCCACACCCAATCGCCGTCCTCGATGCCATGAGCAGCGGCGGTCTGGGGATTGATGGTCACGAGCGGATAGGGATGGAACTCGCGCATAGTCTCCAGCTGACGGTGCTCGCTGTGGAAGAACTCGTAGGATCGGCCGCCGGACGTGGCGATGAGCGGGTACTCCTTGAGCAGATCCGGCGTGGAGACCGGAGAGTTCTTCGGCTCGATGTGGTACGGCATCGGGTCGACGCCCCAGTGGTTGTAGCCCCAGCTCCAGAACTCGAAGCGGCCGGTGGCGGTGTCGAAGCCCGGCTGGCCGTCGGGACGGCACATGCCCTTCTCGTACTTGTAGTACTCGCTGTTCCAAGGATCGTACTTGTAGCCGCCGCGGGCCTGCAGCTCCTCGAAGTCGCCCTCGTAAGACGTGCCGCCCTCGGCGTACTGGTCGCACAGGTACCAGGTGGAGAGCTCCTTGTCGTCCTTCCACGGCCAGTTCTCGGGCTTGAGGCGCTTGCCCAGGTCGAGGATGATATCCTCGTCGGACTTGGCCTCGTAGTAGCTCGTGCACTTGGAGATGGAGCGCGCCGGCGTCCACCAGGTGCGCACGGCGTTGCGCTCGCAGCTCATGGCCACGGGCAGCACGATGTCGGCGTGGGCCACGGCGGTGGGGGTCATGAACGGGTCGGCGACGACGATAAAGGGAATGTTGTTCATGGCGTTATAGGCACGTGGCGCATCCATGCTGGAGCAGGCGATAGGGTTGCCCGACTCAATCCAGAGCATCTGGATCTTGAAGGGCTCCTCAGCCTCAGAGGCGTGAATAAACGAGTCTGCGGACGCGCAGGCCACGATGTCTGACTCCTCGATGCCAGCCGAGGTAGTAAGCTTATGCTTATAGTTCTCACGCGGGATCTTGAAGTCGCCCAGGCCGTAGCGCTTCTCGATGTCAAAGGCGCACTTCATCAAAAGGTTGCCACCAGGCCTATCGATATTGCCGGTAACGCCCATAAGGTCCAAGGCTGCCGCCGACACGCCCAATGCAGAAAGCTGCTGCTCGAAAGCGAGGCCCCACTGGATGGAGGCGGACTCGGCGGTTGCGTAAATGCGCGCAGCCTTGCGGATATCTTCAGCAGGCACATCGCAGATCTCGGCCGCCCAGTCGGCGTCCTTGCCCTGCACCGACTCGACGAGCTGCTCGTAGCCGTAGCACCACTTGTCGATGAAGTCGTGGTCGACGAGGTCCTCGTTGATGATGGTGTTGAGCATGCCGATGCCAAGGGCGCCGTCGGTGCCGGGACGCACCTGCAGCCACACCTCGGCCTTGGCGCCGAGCCAGGTCAGGCGCGGGTCGATGGAGATGATCTTGGTGCCCATCTGCATGCACTCGACGATCCAGTGGCCCAGGAAGCCGTCAGCGTTGGACTTGAGCGGCTCGTTGCCCCACACCATGATGACGTCGGGGCGGCGGAAGGTGGGATCCGCATACCTCAGCTCATGCGTCTCGGACACGTCGATGATGTTCATCTCGCCCATCTTTGCCGATGAGGCAATCATGCGGGGCAGGTAACATGCAAAGCCGGAGAAGCCGAAGTTGCTAACATTAGGCGTCTCAAGCGCAGTCGACGCGAAGAGAGGAAGCTGCCAGCCGATGTTACGGCCGGTGCCATGATCGAAGAGGATGGTGTGGGACCCGTAGTTCTCCTTGATGTAATTAACCTTCTCCACAATGATGTCGTAGGCCTCGTCCCAGCTGATGCGCTCCCACTTGTTCTCGCCGCGCTCGCCAGCGCGCTTGAGGGGCCACTTCAGGCGGTCGGGATGGTTGACGGCCTCCACCATATCCAGGCAGCGCATGCACAGCTTGCCGCCGTTGAACGGGGCCAGCGGGTCGCCCTCGATGCGGGCGAGCTTGCCCTCCTTGTCCACAAAGAGCAGCACGCCGCAGCCGTTGTGGCAGCCCGGGGGCGACCAGTGGTTGGTACGGGTGACGGTGAAGTCACCCTCCTGCCAACGCCACTCGCCCTCGTGATAGGCCTTACGATCTACTGAGTCCAGATACTCTTGGTAATCCATTCCTTCTCCTTTTCTGACAGGCGCACAAAGGACACGTAGGTATGGTGAAGTCACTTCAAATGGAACAGCGATTCGAACCCCGATGCCAACCTCAGGCATCGCTCTGCAGTGCTTCTAAAATAATCAAATTGTTATGATTGGTTTTGCCTAAAAGCTATCTTATTTGAGAATAAATTATGAGGCTGAATGGCGTATAGACACCAACGTTATGCCTGAACACAGACGTATTTTCGAATCAAGCGAATAATTACCGCTCTTGATATGTAGTAGATATCAGCGAAAGATACTAAAAGTCTGCCCAGTCGCCCCATACTATAATTACGAGAGCCGCTTATATGCAGCAAGGAAAAGGAGTCATCATGGAGCCTGATGAATTATTGGCCTTGGAGGCATCGGCAAAGCTTTACCAAACCATTCCTGATTATCTTTTGGAAAAAAAGAAGAAATCGAGCTTGGAGCTCGCATTGCTTGAGCTAATTGACGCCCTGGATGTTGTCGAATACAGGCGCTCTAAGGAGTCCTTTCTGCAGTCTATCCAATACGAAATCCCCTATCACCGCAAACGCATGGTGCTGAAAATAGTGGAAAAATACGGCTTAACCACTCAGGAAGGTCACGTTCTGCGTTATCTCGCGAATGGGAGAGATGTGCCTTACATCGCAGACAAGCTTGTTGTATCGACCAACACTGTTAAGACGCATAAGTATTCTATCTATCGGAAGCTAGGCATCCATTCAAGCCAGCAGCTTGAAGAGCTACTTTCCAGGAAAGACCTCGTCTAAGGCGCATTTATAGCCCGAAGGGCATGCTTTCAATCCATCCCCCATGGCTCTTGAAACCACTATGCTCAGAAGCTGGCTCAGGCATAATGACTTCAAAAGAAGTGATCGTAGGCCGCAATTCGAAACCTAGAGCTACGGTAAATCATCGGCAGGCATGTTGGGTTCAGGGCAAATAACGTCAATCCTGCCGAACCCCACACAACGTGGGTGCCACCCCCTTCACGGTCTGCTCATCAACGCTCGCACCACAGAGGCATCACCCAATTCAGCACCATGCGCAGACGCTTCCCTGCAACGTGGCGGTACTGGAGAGACAGGATCCCAAACAAGCGGACGGATGGCGCAGAGGAGCAAGCGGTAAGGGACGGCAGATGCCACTACCGTCCCCCAACTAAGCCCCTGCGCCGCCCGCTCCGACTTTTAAGGAAAAAGCGGGGCTCGCCGGTACTTGCGGCATAGCACACGCCCCGCGCTGAATGGGAGCAGCGGGCGCCTTCGCCGTTTCCCCCTGCGCATCGCGCTCATGCATGGGGTGCCGAGCGCGCCCGCATGCGACCCTGGCGTGTAAAGTGGCCAAAAATGACGACCTGACGACAGAATTTCGCGCCGGGGACGCGTCACCGAAGGCGGCGACACGCAAAAGCCCAGGTCGCGCTCTAGGCCTTAGGGGGATTCGCGTCGCGGGGCGTGCTTTCGTGCCCCGCTTTGTCGTCAGGTCGTCGTTTTTGGCCATTTTTGGGGCCGGCGGCTGCGCGGATGCGCAGGAAACGGGGGCAGGAGCGCAGGGGGGGGGTGGCGCAAGACGGGGAGCCCCACCCCCACGCCCGAGCCCCGCTTGGCAGCACCCTCCCCCCCATTGTCCCGCCTCCCGAGAGGCGGGGGGCTGCCGACGCGGGCTAGACGATGGCGGCGAGGGCCTCGACGAGGGCGTCTACGTGGGCGCGCTCGCAGATGAGGGGCGGGAGGAAGCGGAGGGTGCGCGGGCCGGTGGCGTTGAGGACGAAGCCGCGCTCGAGGGCGGCGGACACCACCTCGGGGGCGCTGGGGGCGTCCTCGGCCAGGTCGCAGCCCACCATGAGGCCCAGGCCGCGCACGTCGTGCACGCGCGGGAGGGCGGCCAGGCGCTCGCGCAGGTAGGCGCCGACCTCGGCGACGCGCTGCTCGTAGCCGCCGGCGTCCAGCTCGTCGAGCACGGCCTGGGCCGCGGCCACGGCCAGGCAGCTGCCGCCGAAGGTGGTGCCGTGGTCGCCGGGGGCGAACAGGTCGGCCACCTCGGCGCGGGCCGCGCAGGCACCGGCCGGGAAGCCGCCCGCTATCCCCTTGGCCATCGACACCACGTCGGGCACGATGCCGAAGTGCTGGAACCCGAAGGGGCGTCCCGTGCGGAAGATGCCGCACTGGACCTCGTCGCAGATGAGAAGCGCGCCATGCTCGCGCGTGAGGCGGCGGGCGGCAGCCAGGAACTCGGGCGTCAGGGGATGCACGCCGCTCTCGCCCTGGACGCACTCCAGCATGACCGCGCAGATCTCAGGCCCGTGGGCGGCGAAGAGCGCCTCCAGGGCGGCCACGTCGTTGCGCGGCACGTCGAGGAAGCCGTCGGGCATGGGCGCGAAGTCCACGTGGAACTTGGCCTGGGCGGTGGCGGCGAGCGTCATCATAGTGCGGCCGTGGAAGCTCGCGTCCACCGTCACCACATGATAGGGCGCGGGCACGTCAGGACCGCCCTCGGCCTGGGCGCGCCGACGCGCGTGGAGGCGCGCCAGCTTGAGGGCGCACTCGTTGGACTCGGCGCCCGAATTGGTGAAGAACGTCTTCCACGGGCCGTCCTCGCCTTCCGGCGCGTAGCGGCTGAGCAGGTCGGACAGGTGGCGCGCCACCTCGCCGCGGTGCTCGATGTAGAAGTAGTTGCTCACGTGAATGAGGCGACCGGCCTGGGCGTCCAAGGCGCCTACCAGGGCCGGCGGGCAGTGGCCGAGACAGTCGCAGCCGATGCCGGAGAGGAAGTCGAGGTACTCACGGCCCTCGGCGTCGACGAGGGTCATGCCGCGGCCGGAGGCGAACTCGACCGGCTTGCGGGCGAAGGTGCCCATGACGTAGGCGGATTCGAGGGACTGCTGCTCGGGGAGGGACATGGGGGTGATCCTTTCTGCGGGGGGCCTTCGGCAGCGCCGCGGGGCTACGCCTCGCGGTTTTCGATGAGCTTGGCGGCGAAGTTGCCGAGGGGCGCGGCGGCCTCGGAGTCGCCGTCGCCGGTGACCATGGTGCCGATGCCCTTGTCGGTGAGAATCTCCAGCAGCAGGGCGTGGGGCGTGGTGCCGTTGATGATGTGGCCCTTCTTCACGCCGGCGTCCATGGCGTAGACGCAGGACCGCAGCTTGGGGATCATGCCGGTGGAGATGGCGCCGTCCTCCACCATCTGGCGCGCCTCCTCCAGGCTCATGGCCGAGATGAGCGTGTCGCGGTTGGGGTAGTCCTCGTAGAGGCCGTCCACGTCGGTGAGGAAGAACACCTTGTGGGCACCGATGGCCGCGGCGATGTGCCCGGCGGCCACGTCGGCGTTGACGTTGTAGCAGCCGCCGTCCTCGCCGATGGCGATGGTGGCGATGACGGGGATGTAGTCGGCGGCCACGAGGTCTTCGATGAGCAGGTTGTTGATGCGGGTGATGGCGCCCACGCGGCCCAGGCGCGGGTCGGCCTGCTCGGCCACGATGACGCCGGCGTCCGTGCCGCTGATGCCCACGGCCATGTTGCCGTGCTCGTTCATGGCCTCCACGAGCTCCTGGTTCACCCGGCCGGTGAGCACCATACGCACCACGTCCATGGCCTCGGGGCTGGTGACGCGCTGGCCGTCGACGAACTCAACCGGCAGGTCGAAGCGCTTCATGGCCGCGGATATGGCCTTGCCGCCGCCGTGGACGATGACCGGGTTCACGCCGATGATCTTGAGCAGGATGATGTCGGCCATCACCTCGGCGCGCAGGGCCGGATCCTCCATGGCCGAGCCGCCGTACTTGATGACGATGGTCTCGCCGGTGATCTTCTTGATCCAGGGCATCGCCTCGGTAAGGACGTCGCCGGTGATGCTGGAAACGCCGTGGGGGCGCGTCTCGGTGTCGTATTTCATGAGCGATAGTCTCCGTTGATCGAAACGTATTCATGCGAGAAGTCGCAGGTCCAGACCGTGGCCTCGGATTCGCCGGCGCCCAGGTCGGCCACGATGGCCACCTCCGGGCCCTCGAAGCGCCGCAGCGCCTCATCCTCATCGAAGGGAACGGTGAGGCCGCCGCGGCAGACGGGCAGGCCGAGGATGTCGATGGCCACGTCCTCCTGGCGGAAGGCCGCGCCCGAGCGTCCGAGCGCCGCGGCGATGCGCCCCCAGTTGGCGTCGTGGCCGTAGACGGCCGTCTTCACCAGGGGCGAGTTGGCCACCGTGCGCGCCGCCGCCTGGGCGTCGGCGGGGCTGGCGGCCCCGCGAACCGTGACGGTGATGAGGCGCGTGGCGCCCTCCCCGTCGGCCGCCATGGCGCGGGCGAGCGTGGCGCACACCTGGTCGAGCGCCTGCTGGAAGCGGGCGAAGGCGGGAGTGCCCGGGGCCAGCGGCGCAGCGCCGGGAGCCGCGGCTCCGCTGGCCAGCAGGAAGCAGGAGTCGTTGGTGGAGGTGTCCGAGTCCACGGTCACCCGGTTGAAGCTGGCGTCGACGGCAGCGCGCAGGGCCGGGGCCAGGTCGCACGCGAGCACAGGCGCATCGGTGGTGACGACGGCGATCATGGTGGCCATGTCGGGCATGATCATACCCGAGCCCTTGGCCATGGCGCCCACGGTGAAACGCGCGCCGGGGTAGCCCACGTCATCGCCATCGAAGGCGACGGCGCACTCCTTGGGATGCGTGTCGGTGGTCATGATGGCACGGGCCGCGGCGGCGCCGCCCTCCCGGGAGGCCGCGGCCGCAGCCGCCGGGGCGCCTGAGCGGAAGGGGCCAAGCGGCAGGTGCACGCCGATGACCCCGGTGGAAGCCACGAGCACCTCCTCGGCCGGGCAGCCCACGGCCTCGGCGGTGATGGCGGCCATGGCCCGAGCGGCCTCGCGGCCGCGCTCGCCGGTGGCGGCATTGGCCACGCCGGAGTTCACCACCACGGCGCGAGCGGTGCCGTAGCTCGGCGCGCCGGAGCCGCCCTCGTCCAACCGCTCGCGGTTGACCTGCACCGGGGCGGCGCAAAACACGTTGCGGGTGAACACGGCCGCGGCGGCGCAGGGCTCGTCGGCCACGACGAGGGCCAGATCCAGGCGGTCGGGGTCGTCGCGGAAGCCCGCGTGCACGCCGGCGGCGCGGAAGCCGAGGGCCGCCGCGACGCCGCCGGGA
>CANSES010000036.1 GCA_947645965.1 uncultured Enterorhabdus sp.
CGTAGGCGAAGGGAATGGTCAGGCCCGCGTAGCCGATGAACAGCGTCGGCGGGTGGATGGCCATGGCCCAGTGCTCCAGAAGGGCGTTCATGGAACGGGCCGAGGCCATGGTGGACAGGGCGCCGTCCTCGCCGAAGAAGCGCGGGTCGGTCACGAGGAAGGGCATGTTGCTCTCGGAGAACAGCAGCACCGACACGAAGGCGGTCAGCACCAGCTGAGAGATGCACAGCGCGCCGTTGTCGAGCGGGCGCGTGTCCTTGCGGGTGGCGAACACCAGCACCGCGTTGAACACGGCGATGAGCCAGGCCCAGAACAGAAGCGAGCCCTGACGACCCGCCCACAGGCCTGCCAGCTTGTACAGCCACGCCTCGGGGCTCGTGGAGTTCGAGCGGTTGTCCAGCACGTACTGGATGGAGTTATCGCCGGTGAAGAAGCACCACACGAGCACGGCGCAGCACACGGTGAGCGCCGCAGCCGTCAGCACCGCGGCCACCCGGCCGCCCCAGGCGAGGGTCTCGGCGCGCTCGAAGGAGCGCTTCTTGTGCAGCAGATGGGCCACCCCGAGGCACAGGATGGAGATGACGCAGCCCGCGAAAGCAACGAGCAGCCCTAGAAGTCCGATCATCGACATGGCCTAGCCCTCCAATGCAACGTCGTCGGCGGCGAACTTGCCGTTGTCGGCAAGCTTGCCGGTGAGCACCACGGCAGAGCCGTCGGACACCTCTTCGGACAGGGCGCCGTCGAAGGCCACGGGCAGCTCGGAGCCGTCCTCGGCATCCACGATGACGAAGCGGTCGCCGGAGCCGGCGGCGGTCAGCGTGCCGGGCTTCACGGTACCAGTTATCTTCATCACGGTGCCCACCGCGTCGCTGCCGTAACCGAGCAGCTGGGACACCGGTATCGCGCTCTTCCCGTCCTCGTACTTCGAGGGGCACTTGGTGACCAGGTTGCTGCACTCCAGCACGCCGGCGTCGTTGATCTTGCCGGTGCAGATGGCGGTCACGTCGTTGCCGAAGGTGGAGGAAGCGGCGCCGTCGTAGCGCACTTCCAGCTGGGTGGCGGGGTCGCCCGCCGGGTCGTAGATCTTGAAGGTGAGCACGTTGTCGGTGGTGGCGAAGGAATCCTGCACCACGTTGCCCGACACCTGCACCTTCTGGCCCGCCTGGGGGTTCTCCACGGCCTCGGCCACGCTAAGCGTGGCGGCCGCAGTGTTGCCGCCCACAAAGGCGAGCACCAGGATGAGCACGATGACGATGACGCCGGAAACGGCGATCATCCTCTTCTTCATCTTCGCGTTCATAATCCTCCTGTTTCCGTCGATCAGCCAGACCGGCCTCCCCGACGGTCTGAAAAATACCATCGGCCAGTATCGCCGAAACGCGCGCGGGCGCGGGCGAAAACTCCGCCGAAACCAGCAGATCAGCGCAAACGCAACACTTTCGCAATGGGCTGGGCGCGACGGCACCGTCCCGCCGACCGACCGTGAGCCACCCGAGCCCCGCACGCACCACCGATCTCGCCACGGTGGAGGCGCCCAGCGTGAGATGGGCCACCCGGCCGCCGCCCCGCAAAAAAAACACCGGCGCGCACCGCTGGGGGATGCGCGCCGGGCCGAGGCGCGGGAGGGAGGGTTCCCGCGCGAGGGGATGAACGAACCGGACCTAGGCGATGCCGAGCAGGGCGAAGCCCTCTTCCAGCTGGGCTTCGGCCTTGTCGAGGTTGGCGTGGGCGGCCTTGTAGTTATGGGCGCCCTCGGAATTCTCCACCATCACGTAGTCCCAGTAGAACTGCGCATGGCGCTGAATCTGCTGGGCTTGGGCCAGCTTGTCGGCATCCAGGCTGTCCTTCTGGGCGGCCAGCTCGTCGGTGTAGCGCTTGATGTCGGCGGCGATAGCGTGCTCGCGGTCGGTAACCTCCTTCTGCCAGCCGCGCACCTCCCCTTCCAGATCCTTGTGGCAGCTGCCGCACTGCTCCGTGATCGCGGGATTCTCCAAGGGGCTCACCAGCTCATGGGAGCTGTACTCGCCGTTCTCGTCGGAGACGGGGGCCATGTGGCAATCGGCGCAGCTGTAGCCCTGCTTGGCCATGGAGGACTGCTCACCGCCGTAGATGGTCTCGAACTCGGGATGCTGGGCCTTGAGCATGGGGGCGCCGGTCTCGGGATGCTCCCAGTCTTT
Organism: uncultured Enterorhabdus sp.; assembly: GCA_947645965.1. The sequence goes on from CANSES010000036.1 coordinate 2,178, forward strand.
GAAGCCCATCTCATCGTAGTAGGCGAGAATGGCCTCGGCGTCCATGGCGGCCAGACCGGTGTAGGGGTTCATCGTAGCCTTGGTGTCCGGATCGAAATAGTACTCGTTGTGGCACTGGCCGCAGGTCTGGGCCTCCACGGGCACCTGCTCGGCGTCGGAGCCCATGGCGTTGGCAAAGTGCCGCTGGGTGACGACCACCTGGGTGGGATCGTTCTCATGGCAGTTGTAGCAGCTGATGGGCTCGTTCATCTGCGCGAGCACCTCGGCGAAGGGGCGGGCGTAGGCCTCGTCGCCCTCGCTGTTCACCATGGCCGTGAACTGCGGCGTCTTGCAGGTGATGCAGTTGGCCAGGGTCTTGTCGTTCACGCGGGGCGTCTCCGAGATGGAATGCAGCGTGTAGCTGTGGGAAGCGGCCTCGTCGTAGCCCTTGGCGAAGCCGTAGCCGGCGTACATGGTAGTGAGCTCCGGATACTCCTCCAAATAGTTCATCTTGCCCTCGGGGCTGTTGGCCTCGTTGGCCTTGTAGGTGGCGTACTGGCCGGGGTAGATGTCCTTCCAGCTGTCGGCCAGCACGACGCCGAACTCGTCGGCCTCGGGGGTCTCCACCGGAGCGGCGGCCGGCGCGGCGCCCTCCTTCCCAGCGTTTTGCGGTGAGGCCGGGGCGCAGGCGGCAAGGCCCGCCACGAGCGCCACGGTGCAAGCGGCCGTGGCGGCGATGCGCAACGTCGATTTCTTCATGATCCCTCCTTAGTACGGTGTATCGGCGCGTTTTCCACTCTCGCGAGAACGCACCCCTCGTTGATGCCAGCCTACCTCGTCCCGCCTTCCCCCGAACAGGGACAGTGCGTTCCAAATACGAGGGGACGATCGGGACCGGTGGGGACGGTTTCCATAAATGTAAGGGGGACGGTTGGCCGCTCCTTCGGCGCGCGCAACAGTCCCGGTCGCCAGACCCCGAAATCCCCGGGGCAAGGCCGTACGGTCACTCCCCGGCGGGGCGGCGGGAGCGGCCGAGGCGAAAGCGGAGAGCGCCGGTGGGGCACGCATCTACGCAGGCGCCGCAGGCCATGCAATCTCCGGCCCGCACCAGGGCATCTTCACCGGAAAGGGCCGGGGCCAGAATGATCGGATCGGCAAGACAGACCGCCTCGCAGGCGCCGCAGTGGACGCAGGCTCCGTGGTCGATGGCCACGTTCAGTTGACCGGCGCGGCCGAGCCCTTGGAAGATGCCGCCCAGCGGGCACAGCGCCCGGCACCACACCCGCCGACTCACGAGCAGCTCGACGATGACGACGGCCACCAGCGTGGCCGACCCCGCCAGACCACCGAAGACGAGCCCCTTGTTCACCGCGCCGATGGGCGAGACGAGCTCGAAGACGGGAAAGCCCACCAGAGCCGAGAGCGCCACGACGCCGGCGGCCACGGCGATCTTCGCGCGACGGGGCACCGTGCGTTCCGGCACCGCGATGCCGAGGCGACGACGCACGGCATCGGCCCCCTCCCCAAGAAGGTTCACCGGGCAGACCCACCCGCAGAAGGCGCGCCCGCGCACGAGGCCGTAGACCACCGCAATAAGCAGCGCCCCTGAAAGCGCCGAAGCCGCCAGCAGCCCGCGCGAGGCGGCGGTCACCTCCAGGGCCGCCAGCGGGTCGAACAACGTGACCCCACCAACGGAAGACGACGAGAGGCTCCCGAAGAACACCCCTTCGGCCGGCGTCGGCACTTCCCCGTCGCCCCCGGCGAACAACCCCGCGAGCCCCCACCCGGCCAAAAGCGGCGGCAAGCAGAACAGCACAAGCATGAACACCTGCACAATCCGCCGCACGAGCGTTATCTTCCCCATGGAACGAGTCACAGGTCATTCCTCCCAACCAAGGTAATGATTAAAGGAGATACGGGGTGCCTTGACCGAGCGAGTTCCGCAGCGAACGAAACAGCCCAGTGGGCTGTTTCGCCGAGCGAGGACTGTCTGAGCGAATCAAGGTACCCCGTAGCTCCGCCTTTGGGCGACTTTCTACCCGAGTGTTTCATCCTCGAAATTGACGTACACCAAGTTCACGTTCAGCACGCCGGGAATCTGGATGAACCGGCTCGAGATCTCGTGGGAGGCGCCGGTGGAGGAAGCCTCGATGGTGACGACGATCTTGTAGCCGTTCACCTCGTGCACCTCCACGCCCTCCATCTGCGCCAGGGCCGCGGCCACGGCCTCCACTGCTGCGGGCCGCGCCTCCACCACGAGCGACGAGATGACCACCTTCTCGCTCTGCGCTTCCATGGCTAGTCCACCGCCACGGGATGGCAGGTAAGGCACTCGGCCCGCGGGCCGTCGATCTGGCGGCTCGTCTTGTCGCCGCCGGCGTAGTGGTCCTCGGGCAGGGGCGTGGCCTGGGCCAGGAACACCTCGGCCTCATCGCTGGAGCCGTGGCAGCCGTAGCAGCCGTTGGCGCCCAGCTTCTCGAAGCGGCCCTCGTGCAGCGCCGGCATGAGCGGCGGCTCGCCGGGATTGTAGGTAGGTCCGGTCTCGGCAGCGCCGGAGCAGCCCGCCAAAGCCGCGCCGCCCAGGGTGCAGGCCAGCACCGCGGCGGCCATCAGATTGGTCTTCTTCATCGGTCTACCCCTCAATCTTCTCGATGGAAACGCAGGTCTTCTTGAAGTCCGGCTCCTTGGACAGCGGGCAGTAGGTGTCCTGCACCACTAGGTTCACGAGCGTCTCCTCGGCGAAGAACGGCGCGAACACCATGCCCGCCGGGGGCCGGGTGCGGCCGGCCGTGGACACCGTGATGTCGCAGGTGCCGAAGCGCGAGGTCACGCGCACGCGGTCGCCGTCGGTCACGCCCAAACGCTCGCAGTCGGCGGGGTTCATATCCAGCAGGGCCTCGGGCAGGGCGCGGTCGAGCTCGGGCACGCGGCGGGTCATCGACCCGGTGTGCCAGTGCTCCAGCAGACGGCCCGTGCAGAACCAGAACGGGTACTCGTCGGAGGGCTCTTCCGCCGGCGGCTCCCAAGGACGGAACACCACCGAGGGCTTCTTGTCGGCCGACTTGTAGAAGCTCACTCCACCAGCCTTGTCGTGCTCGCCGTAGGCCTCGATGCCGTACTGGTCGAAGCCGTCCTCCTGCTTGCCGTCGCAGAAGCGCCACAGGGTGGGCAGCCACTGGCCGTCCACCTCGCGCACGGGCCAGGTGAGGCCGTGGTTGTGGATGTACTCCTCGTAGGGGGCCAGCTGCTTGGCCTCCATCTTCAGCTTCGCCTCGGTGTTGATGGCGGCCGCGTCGGGGTTCAGGTCGGGGTTGCTGAAAGTGCGGTACTCCTCCCAGATGCTCGCGCACACCTCGCGATCGGTGCCCTTGAAGGCGGCCGTCTCAGCGTCGTACCAGGCGCCGAACAGGTGGTCGAAGGCGTCCTCGCCGCCGATCTGCTCGCCAGCCAGCACCCGCTTGGCGATCTCCATGAGCATCCACAGATCCCACTTCGCCTCGCCGGGCGCCTCCACCGCCTTCTCGAACACGGCCGTGCGGCGCTCGCCGTTGCCGAAGGCCCCCTCGCGTTCCACCCACATGGCCGCGGGCAGCACCACGTCGGCGTACTGGGTGGAAAGGGTCGGGTACACCTCGGCCACGCAGATGAAGGCGTCGCTGATGCCCGTCAGGTCGCCCTTGCCGAGGAAGCGGGTGAGGTTGGGCATGGACACGGCCCAGTTGTTGTGGGCGCTCCACAGAAAGTCGATGTTGCCCTTCGACAGCTCGCGGAACATCTTCACCGTGTGGTAGCCGGGCTTCTCGATGGCGTCCAGATAGCCGTTGGGCAAATCCCAGATGGCCTCGGTGTAGCGGCGGTGATCCGGGTTCTTCACCACCAGGTCGGCGGGCAAACGGTGCGAGAAGGTGCCCACCTCGCGGGCCGTGCCGCAGGCCGTGGGCTGGCCGGTCAGCGAGAAGGCGCCGTCGCCGGGCAGGGCGTAGCGCCCCGTGAGCAAGTGGATGTTGTAGATGCAGTGGTTCATCCAGGTGCCGCGGTTGTGCTGGTTCACGCCCATGGTCCACAGACTCAGCACGCGCCGGCTCTTGTCGGCGAACACCTCGGCCAGCTCCCGGATATCCTCGGCCGGCACGCCGGACAGCTCGCTGGCATACTCCAGGGTGTAGGGGGCCAGACGGGCGGCGAAGGCCTCGAAGGTGATGGGCTCCGCGTTGTCCACGGCCTGGCCGATCTCGCTGCCGTCGTAGCCGTCGTCGGTGGCGTTGCCGATGTTCTCAGTGCCCTGCTTGAACTGCACGTGGTCGGCCACGAAATCGTGGTCGTACTTGTCGTTCACGATGAGGTAGTTGGCGATGGCGTTCGCGATGGCGATGTCGCTGCCGGGGCGGAAGGTGAGCACCTTGTCGGCCGAGGCCGAGGTGCGGGTGGTCATGGTGGTCACGTCGTAGTGGCGCACGGCGCTATCGGCCAGCTTGCGGGCCGTCAGGCGCGAGTACAGCATGGGATGGGCCTCGGCCATGTTCGCGCCCCAGGTGACGAACACGTCGGTCTCGTCGATGTCGGCGTAGCAGCCGGCCGGCTCGTCGGTCTGGAACACGTTCATGAAGCCCACCACGGCTGAGGCCATGCACAAACGCGCGTTGGGGTCGATATTGTTGGAGAGCAGGCCCGCCTTCCAGAACTTCGCCGTGCAGTAGCCCTCCACGATGGGCTGCTGGCCGCTTCCCCAGAAGGCCAGGCGGCTCTTGTCGGCCTTCCAGGTGTCGCGCAGTCGGGTCGCCACCAGGTCGAGCGCCTCGTCCCAGGTGGCCTCGCGCAGGCCCTCGGGCGTGCCCTTGGTGGCCTTGTCGTCGCGAATGAGCGGCACCGTGAGGCGATCCTCGCCGTAGAGGGCGCGGGCCAGGTAGTAGCCCTTCACGCAGTTCAGGCCGCGGCTCGATCCGTTCTCCGGGTCGCCGGTGACCGAGACCACCTTGCCGTCCTTGGCCTCCACGATGACCCCGCAGCCGCAGCCGCAGAAGCGGCAGACGCCGACGGTCTTCACGCCCTCGCCGGATGCGGCCGCATCGGCGCCGGTGCCGGCCAGCGACGAGCAGCCGGCCAGGGTGCCCGCAGCCGCGGCCGAGGCGAGGGCCACGGCCGTGGACTTCACAAACGAGCGTCGAGTGAGTTCCATAGCATTCCTCCCTAAGGTCAGGGGCTCGCGGCCCCGGGTTCCCGAAACAGCGGCGCCTCGCGGCGCCGATACCGCCCTAGGCGCCGTCGTTGCGCAGGGCCAGGTAGGCCGTCTCGTCGGCGCCCGTGGGCACCACGACGATGGCCGGGGCCGGCTCGCCCACCGGGCAGCGCTGCTCGCACAGACCGCAGCCGGCGCAGTCCTCGGCGATCACCTGGGGCGCGAACACCGCGTGGATGGCATCGCCCTCGCGGGGACGGTAGTCGATGGTTATGGCCTCGTCGATGAGGGGGCAGGCGCGGTAGCACACCTCGCAGCGCATCCCCTGAAACGACAGGCAGGTATCCTCGTTGATAACCGCGACGCCCATGACGGCGCCGGCGCGCTCCTCGGGCACCGTAAGGGCGCCGGTGGGGCAGGCCGCGGCGCAGGGGAATTCCGCGCATAGGCGGCACGCCTGGGACCGGGCGTTCACGAAGGGGGTAGATGCCTCCCGGCCCGCGTTCAGGGGCGCGGCGTGGATCGCCTGATAGGGACAGGCCTCCAGGCAGCGGCCGCAGCGCACGCAGCGCGCGGCGAAGGAGGCGGCCTCACCGGCTCCCGGCGGCCGCAGCAGGGGCAGCGGCGAGGGCACCGCGGCCAGCACGGCGCCAGCAGCTCCGACAAGGGCGGCGGCAGCCGTGGCGATGATCCTCATAGGGCCACCTCTTCCTGCACAGGGTAACGGTCTCTTCGGGAGCGGATGCGATGCGCTCCGCCCCCTCCGGCGCCAGCATACAATGGGGACAATCTTCCGAAAAAGGGACGGTGTTCGGCAAATATCAGGGGATAATTCCCTTCAATGGGGACAATTTTTCGGAAATTATCGGGGACGGTTCCCCTTCCCATGGGGATGCTTCCACGCAACATCCTCATTCTGGTACCATAGGGCCACGATGACGCCCGCGGAAAGGGAGACCCATGCTCTTGAACGACCGCCTTCCCACGCCTTTGTACCAGCAGCTCTTCGATCAGCTGCGCCGTGGCATCGAGGAGGGCGACCACCCCGAAGGGTCGCGCCTGCCCCCTATCCGCTCCCTGGCCGCCGATCTCGGCTGCGCCCGCAACACCGTGGAGAGCGCCTATGGGCTGCTCGTCCAGGAGGGCTACGTGAAGAGCCGCCCCGGCTCGGGCTACATCGTGCAGAACGTCACCTTCCTCCAGGCCGACGCCGACCGCTCCCGGGCTCCGGGCGAGGGGCTGCTGGGCGCCCCCGAGGACCGCGTCCGCTACGACTTCACCTATGGGAACCTGGAGCCGGGCACCTTCCCCGCCGCCGCGTGGCGGGCCATCACCGACAACATCCTGCTGTCGGTGGAAAGCACCGGCTGCGACGCCTACAACGACCCGTTCGGCGAGGAGAGCCTGCGCTCGGCCATCGCCTGGCGCCTTGCGACCCAGCGGGGCATCGACTGCACCCCGAGCCAGATCATCGTCCAGGGCGGTACCCAGACGAGCGTGCAGAACCTGCTCGCGCTCTTCGACGGTTCCCGCGATGTGGTGGCCATGGAAGACCCCGGCTACGACGGTGTGCGCACCGTCATCGAGCGAGCCCGCTTCGCCTTGGCACCGTGTCGGGTCGGTGCGGGAGCCGAAGTGTTCCGCGCCGATTTGGAGGCCTCGGGAGCGCGCCTGGCCTACCTCACGCCCTCCAGCCAATTCCCCACCTGCCGCGTCATGCCCATTGATAGCCGCGAGGCGGTGCTGCGCTGGGCCGAGCGGACCGGCGCCTATCTCTTGGAAGACGACTACTGCCGCGATTTCCGCTACCGCGAGCGCTCCTTGGCGCCCCTGGCCTCCATGGACCGGCGCGGGCGGGTCATCTACATGGGCACCTTTTCCAAATCGCTCTCGCCGGCTTTGCGCATCAACTACCTCGTGCTGCCCGAGCCCCTGCGCGACCGGTGGCGCGAGGCCTTCGCGAGCTCCTATTCGCCGGTGCCGTGGCTCAACCAACGGGTGCTCGCCCGCTTCATGACTGATGGCTCGTGGGATCGGCACCTGCGCCGCGTGCAGGCGAAGAACCGCCGCAAGTACGAGACGCTCACCCGCGTGATACGGGAGACCATGGGCAACGACGTGGAAATGCTGGAGAACGGCACGGGACTGCACCTGCTCGTGCGCGTGCGCGACGGGCGCGGCCAGGACACACTCGTGCGCCAGGCCCGGGCGGCCGACGTGGCCGTCTACCCCACAAAGAAGTACTGGCTCGATCCGGCGGGGCACGTGAGCTCAACGGTGCTCGTGGGGTTCTCCTCCATCGCCGAGGACGACATCGAGCCCGGCATCCGCGCCCTGGCC
>CANSES010000037.1 GCA_947645965.1 uncultured Enterorhabdus sp.
AGCAAGAAAGATTATAGGAAAAGTCCCAGTATCCAAAGCGGTCTAACACAACGCTTTTTAGGGACACAGAGAAGAAGTTCGATCATCCCGTGTGCAGATTGTTAGCCTTGGTTGATTCTCTCTGTAACCCATGGTAGACTGCCGCGAAAAACACCCCCTGAAAAGAGGACGCCATGGCGAGCAAGAAGCCCAAGAAGGACAAAAAGGACAAGAAGCAGCAGAAGGCTCTAGCCGACAAGAAGGCCGATAGGCGTAAGCGCAAGAAGAAGCAGACCGGCTGCAAGGGCGAGAAGAGCGCTCAGGGATGCAAGGGCTGCGATAAGGCCCGCACCGCCCTGAAACTCTCCCACTGCACCTGCTGCAAGAAACACTGTCCGCTGACCAAGCCCAAGTGCGGCAAGGGGCGCCGTTTGGCGGCCGCCCTGAAGCTGCGCCAGGGATAGCGCCCGCGGGCCCCTACTCGTCCTCGACGATCTCGGCCTCTACTTCGGGAATCGCCTCATCCGCTTCATCGGCCCCACGGCGGGAGCCATCGGCAGCGCGCGCCTCCCGCGCCTCGTCGAACAGGGCCCGCATGGTGGGGTTCTTGCGCGTGAGCTTCTTCACCGTGAGATCCTCGGCCTTGTCGTTGGCCAGGCGCAGCTGGTTCTCGCTGCCGATGAGGTTGTCCTTGATCTTCTGCAGGTGGTCGATGGACTTGTCGATCTCCTCGATGGCCTTCCGGAACTTGTCGCTCGCGATGCGGTAGTTGCGGCCGAAACGATCCTTGAAGTCGGCCAGGGAGTCCTCGAAGTTCGTCACATCGATGTTCTGCTGGCGCACCAGCGCCAGCTCGCGGCGGTACTCCAGAGAGGACAGGGCCGCGTTGCGCAGCAGCGTGATGAGCGGGATGAAGAACTGCGGGCGGATGACGTACATCTTCTCAAAGCGGTAGGACACGTCGGTGATACCGGCGTTGTACAGCTCGCTCTCCGGTTCCAGCAGCGACACGAGCACGGCGTACTCGCAGCCCTTTTTCGTGCGGTCGCCGTCGAGCTTCTTGAAGTGGGACTCGTTGGTCTTCTTGTGGGTGGAGTCATCGGCCTCGTTCTTCATCTCGAACATGATGGAGACGATCTCGTTGCCCTCCTCGTCGAAGTCGCGGAAGACGAAGTCGCCCTTGGTGCCCTCCACCACCTCGTTGTCCTTCTCGAAGTAGGCCCGCGGGAAGGCCGTGGGGCGCAGGCGGTTGAACTCGATCTCGCAGTGCTGCTCCAGCGTCTCCCCGAGCATCTTCGTGGACAGCCGTGCCTTCATGTCCTGGATGCGCTCGATCTCGCGCTCGCGGTCGGCGATGAGCTCGTCCTTCATCTTCAAGCGCTCGGCCAACTCCACCTTGTGCTCGGCCGCGGCCCGCACCAGAGCGTCCTGCTCGCGCGCCACCTGGGCGCGCAGCTCGTCGCGCTCCCGTTCCACGGCCACCCGGGCGTCCTTGGCTGCAGCCTCGGTGCGCTGCACGGCCAGCTGCATCTCCATGGACGCCTGCTGACGGGCCGCCTCCAGCTTCTGGGCCAGCTCGTCCCGCTCGCGCACGAGGGCCGCCTGGCTGTTCTCAGCGGCGAGCCGCAGGGTCTGCTCCTGGGCCGCCATCTGGGACTTCAGTGCCTCCAGCTGCCGTTCGAGCGCCGCTTTCTCGCCCTGGGCCGTCAGCTGGAAGTCCTTCGCCTGAACCTTGAAGCGCTCGGTCTGGGCAGCCAGCTCCCCTTCCCGCTCGGCGAGCCGGGCCCGCAGCGCCTCCTCGGCCCGGGCCACGGCGAGGGCCGTCTCCTGGCGATGGGCCTCCTCGGCGAGGCGCCCGCGCTCGGCCAGCTCCCGCTGGAATTCCTGATCGCGCACTTGGTTCAGCAGGGCCGCGTATCCGCTCTCATCTACCGTGAACACCTCGCCGCAGCGGGGGCACCGAATCTCGCTCATATCGCTCGCTTTCGCCGCTCGTTGATCTCGTGGGTTCTATCCTACTACAACTCCAGCGCCGCGATAGGCTCGCCGTCTTGAAGCCCGAAGCTCTCGATGGAGCCCTCGGTGACCACGTAGAGCACGTCGGCTATGCGCATGCCGCGCACCGGGGCTCCGGGATCGCTGGTCACTGGAACGCGCAGATCCTCGGCGAATCCCGCCTCGTCGTCGTAGCCGAACAGGTAATAGCACTCAGTATCGTTGTAGTACGCCGGCTCGCTCCCATCCTCGGGTTCTTCCGCCGCCTCCAACCCGCGGGCGGAAAAACCGATCAAGTTGCGATCGGGCTCCACGAGCACGGCGCGGTAGTCGTACAGCGCTTTGATGTCCCAAATCCCCTCCAATACCAAAGTGCTCGCCTCGGTCACGTTCGCAGGATCGGAGGTGTCGAACATGGTGAGCTTGGCACCTCCCGTGCCCCCGTCCCCGGCATCCCAGCCGATACCGAGCAGACGGCCCTCCCCGTAGGGGTGCAGGTAGGCCGAGAAGCCGGGAATCTTCAGCTCACCGACGATACGGGGCGCGGCGGGATCGGACAGATCCACCGTGAACAGCGGATCCACCTGGCGGAACGTGACGAAATAGCCCCCATCGCCCATAAAGCGGGCCGACTGCACCGTCTCCCCCTCGGCGAGGCCCACGATGGAGCCCACCTCACCCATGGCCCCATCCAGCACGAACAGGGCGTTGGTCGTCTGCCCCGCCTCGCCGTAGATGGTGGTGACCACGCGCAGGTAGCCCTCGTGCTCGTCGATGCTGAAGCTGTCGTTCACCGTGCCGCGCACGGTGCACTGGCCGGCGGCACTCACCTTCCCCTCGTCGTAGGTCAGGCGCACGATATCGGTGGCGCTGTTCTTGCCGCGGTAGTTGCCTTCGTAGACATAGATGGCCTCAGGGCCCACATACAGCTCGCCCGAGCAATGGAGCAGGCCCTTTTGGGCTGTGACGCCCGCAGGATCGTCGGCCGACATGGCCGCGATCACCAGGTAGCCGTTGGCCTCGCCGTCGGCGGGCAGGAAGATGTCGTCGCAGCCGAGGGGCCGCCCGTCCACCAGCGGCGCCGTAGCAGCAGGGTCCGCGCCGCGCGGGGCCTCGTAGAAGGAGAGGAAGCTGAACACGTAGAGATAGCCGTCGGTGAAGCGCGAGGTGCGATAGGTACCGCTCTGAGTAACCGAACCCACCTCGGCAGGCCGCGACGGATCGGACACATCGAAGGTGACCACCTGGGTGCCCGCTTCCTCGATGTCGGCCTCGTACCAGGCGGTGGTCGTCAGCATGAACAGGCGACCTCCGTCCAGATAGAACTCCACGATGGAGCGGCCCGCAGGCACCTCGATGGAACCCACCGCCTCCAGAGAGCCCCCGTCAGCGCGCACGATGGCGATACGGGTGCCGTCGTCGGTCAGCGCATAGAGGCAGGTGCCGTCCGTCTTCACCACATCGGCCTCGTCGACCCCTGCGGTGCGCAGGTTCGTGGTGGAGAAATCACCGCCCGCGCCGGCAACGGAGGCCGGCGACGCACCCGTGTCGCCCCCAGCGATGGCCATCTCCTCAACCACATCGCCGGCATCCTTCGCCGCACCGTCACCGAGCAGGCCGAAGAACCCCTCGTCCGCGCCAGCGCGCTCCGAAGCGATGCGATTCTGGTAAGTCGCGAAGCAGGCGGCCACTTCGTCGTAGCTGGAGGCAGTACGCACCGCCGTGGCTTCGCCGAAAACCGGCGCGACCGGACGGGCGGCCTCGTGGGACGCGCCGCCGAACAGGCCCGCGCCCCACGCGGCACCCAAGCCGACCGCGGCCACGAGCAGCACGGCCGCGGCCGCCAGCCAGCGGCGGCGGGGAGGGCGGCGCAGGGCCACGGGAGATTCGGCCCCCAGGCGCTCCACCATGGCATCGGGCTCAAGGGACGGCGGAACGGGCAGGGCCTCGGCCGCACGGCGCAGGGCGCCCACCGTGCGCTTCTCATCCTGGTTCATTGCACACCACCTTCCAACATCGAGGCCATCTGCGCCAAGGCGCGCTTGCGCCGGCTGCGGACGGTGCTCGGGTTCATCTGCATCATGGCGCCGATCTCACGGCTGTTGTACCCGCCGAAGACGGAAAGCCCCACCACCAGGCGATCGGACTCCCCCAAGGCGGCGAAAGCCCCGCGCACGGCCAGCGCATCGGCCCCGTCCAGGGCAGCCGGCGCGGGAGCGTCGAGCCCTTCGGGGTCGGCGGCCTCGCAGCGCTTGCCCACGGCCAGGCGCCGACGACAGCGGTTGGCCACGATCTGGAACAGCCACGACTTGAACGCCTCGGCGCGGCGCAGCTGCCCGCGATGCTCGTAGGCGGCGAGCACCCCTTCGGCCACGGCGTCCTCGGCATCGTGGGCATTGCCCGTTACGCAGAGGGCGAAACGGTAGAGGTCTCCGTACAGCAGTCGATAGCGTTCAGCGAAAGCCTGTCCGTCCACGGCGCCCCTCCTCTCTTCTCAAGACGTCTCGCCCATAAGATTCCCCAGCACCCGTCAGTGTTGCAAAATATTTCGAAACTCCCCCGATTCGCCATAAAGCCGCGGCGGCCGGCTCGAACCCTATCCCTCGACGCCCAGAAGTTCGAGGGTACAGATCTCGGCGAAGGGAATGCGCGTGCGCACGATCCACAGATCGCGATAGACGAGGTCCACCTGGCTCACGATGCCCTCGCAGCCCTGGTAGGCCCCATCGCGATAGAACACGCAGCGCACGGCTTGTCCCCGCCGCAGGGCGGCCACGGCCTCGTCGAGCCGGCAGGCCTCCTCCTCGGTGAGAGGACGACGGCGCTCGGGCACCGCTTCCTTGGCGTGCGCCAGCTCGTAGTAGCCGCGCAGGGCGGCGAAGGGCGAGAACTGCCGCGCCCTGTCGGGATGGGGGCGCCCGAGCCCCTCCGGCACCGGGCGCTCCAGCCGATCGTCAACCGGCGTGCGCCCTGCCGCCGCGGGGACCCCGGCGGCCGACGACAACGGCGCATTACCTTGCGCCCCGTCCGCGCCGGCCCCCGATGCCGCAGCCTCGCCGTCGGCGCCCACCTCTTCCCAAACGAGGTGAGCGAACAGATCGTCGCGCTCATCCACGGTGACCACCCACCAAGAGGTTGCGCTCGCGGCCCATGGCGTGCTCCTTCAGGCTGGTGCCCTTGATGAGGGCGTTCTTCCCGAACTTCCCCTTCACGGCCAGCACCGCCTCCTGGCGGCGCCGTTCGCGGGCCTCGGCCTCCACGTCGGCAAACAGGTCGAGCGTGGCGAAGTCTTCATCGACCAGGTTGCCGAAGCCGATGTTGATCTTGCGGATGAGCCGCGTCGGATCCACGGTCTCGCGATAGAGGGCCTCCACCAGCGGGAACAGCTTCGCGAACGAGTTCGTGCGCTCGGCGATGCGGCGCCCGCGGCCGCCATGACCGCCCCCACCGCCGCCGATGCGGCGCGGGCCATGGCCGCCCTCGAACCATTCCCCGCCCTCGGCGGCCGACGGCTCCCCGCCCGGGATGCCCGATGGTGCCGCCCGTTCGCGCTCGTACATGACCTGCAACGAGATGTGATCGGTGACCAGGCGCTTTTCCACCAGATCGAGCACGGTGTCGTCGCACATCTCGCGCAGCACCATGAGCCCGTCGTCGAAACTGTAGCCGCTAGGCAGCACCTGGCCGTTCATGAGCGAGGTGGACGAGGGCCTATAGGCCTTGATCTCGGCGATGGTGCAGGGCTCCAGCCCCCAGGCATGGTCGATCAGGTACTCGGCGTTCACCCCGAACTCCCGATAGAGCACCGCGGGGCTCATCTCGGTGACGCCGCCCAGATCGTACACGCGGTAGGATGCGAGCCGTCGGGCGATGCCGGGACCGATATTCCAGATGTCGGTGATGGGCCGATGGGGCCAGATCTGCTCGCGGAAGCGCCGCTCGTCCAACTCGCCGATGCCGTCGTCGGCGTGCTTCGCGGAGATGTCGAGGGCCACCTTCGCGAGGAACAGGTTCGGGCCGATGCCCGCTGTGGCGGGGATGCCCGTCTCGGCGCGCACGGCGTCGCGCAGAGCGCTGGCGAACTCGCGAGCCGTCATATCGTAGAGGCCGAGATAGGCCGTGGCGTCGATGAAGCACTCGTCGATGGAGTACGGGTGGATGTCATCGGGGCTCACATAGCGCAGATAGACCCCGTAGATGTCCGCCGAGGCCTGCATGTAGGCACGCATGCGGGGCTTCGCCACGATGAAGTCGATGGTCTCGGGAACCTCGAACAGCCGGCAGCGGTTGCGCACGCCGAGAGCCTTCAGCGCCGGGCTCACGGCCAGGCAGATGGTGGTGACCGAGCGGTCGCGATCGGCCACCACGAGCTTGGTCGTCATGGGATCGAGCCCGCGCGCCACGCATTCCACCGAGGCGTAGAAGCTCTTCAGATCAATGCAAACGTATGTGCGCTCAATATCCATGGAAGCAGTATACCATGGAACACGTGTTCTATATTCTACTTTTTCTCACCGGTTCGCCCCAGTACCAACGAAAAAGGCCGCTGCCCGCGAACACGGCAGCGGCCCTTCAGCTCCTTCAGAGAGCGAGCGATCGCTTACACGATACCCTGGGCCATCATGGCGCCGGCGACCTTCTCGAAGCCGGCGATGTTGGCGCCCATGACGTAGTTGCCCTCGTGGCCGTAGCGACGGGCGGCATCGTCGATAGCGTGGTAGATGGACACCATGATGCCATTCAGCTTCGCGTCCACTTCCTCGAAGGTCCACGACAGACGCTCGGAGTTCTGGGACATCTCCAGGCCCGAGGTGGCCACGCCGCCGGCGTTGGCGGCCTTGCCGGGGAAGAACACGACGCCGCTCTCCTGGAGGTACGCGGTGGCGTCGAGCGTGGTGGGCATGTTCGCGCCCTCGGCGAGGATCTTGCAGCCGTTGGCCACGAGCGCCTTCACGTCGTCGATGAGCACCTCGTTCTGGGTGGCGCAGGGCAGCGCGATGTCGCAGGGGGTGACCCACACGCCGCGGCCCTCGTGGTAAGTGACGCCCTCGCGGCGGGCGGCGTACTCGGAGATGCGGCCGCGCTCCACTTCCTTGATCTGCTTCACCAGGTCGACGTCGATGCCGGCGGGATCGTAGATCCAGCCGGTGGAGTCGGACAGGGTGACCACCGTGGCGCCGAGCTGCTGGGCCTTCTGCGTAGCGTAGATGGCCACGTTGCCGGAGCCGGAGATGCAGACGGTCTTGCCCTCGAAGGAGTCGCCGGTGCACTTCAGGTGCTCTTCCACCAGGTACACCAGACCGTAGCCGGTGGCCTCGGTGCGAGCCAGCGAGCCGCCGAAGGAGAGGCCCTTGCCGGTGAGCACGCCCTCGAAGACATCCTTCATGCGCTTGTACTGACCGAACATGTAGCCGATCTCGCGGGCGCCCGTGCCGATGTCGCCGGCGGGCACGTCGGTGTCGGCGCCGATGTGGCGGGCCAGCTCGGTCATGAAGGACTGGCAGAAGCGCATGACCTCCATGTCGGACTTGCCCTTCGGGTCGAAGTCGCAGCCGCCCTTGCCGCCGCCCATGGGCAGGGTGGTCAGGCTGTTCTTGAAGATCTGCTCGAAGCCGAGGAACTTGATGATGCCGAGGTTCACCGACGGATGCAGGCGCAGGCCGCCCTTGTAGGGGCCGATGGCGCTGTTGAACTGCACGCGGAAGCCGCGGTTGACCTGCACCTTGCCGCTATCGTCCACCCAGGGCACGCGGAACATGACCACGCGCTCGGGCTCCACGATGCGCTCGAGGAGGGCGGCCTGCTCGTATTCCGGATGGGCCTCGATGACCGGCTCCAGGGACTGGAGCACCTCGGTGACGGCCTGGATGAACTCGGGCTGCTCGGCGTTCTTCGCCTTCACCTGTTCGATGACGTTCTCGACGTAACTCAATGCGGACCTCCTTGACGTGAACGGGTGCGCGGGCCGCAGGGTGCGACCGTGCTTCTGGCCGCATTATAGGGCGGCGCATTCGCGAACATTGACTTATTAACTGACCGGAAACAAAGGGCGCGCCCGTTAACATTCTAGAAATGGCGAGCGGTCGACGAAGGCGGAAACGAAGCGCGAAAGCCGGGGCAATCCCTCGTCTACAGGGCGGCGTAAACCTTCGATGAGGGAACGTTCAAGGAGGTGAGCAGCACGACGCCCACGGCCTCGCGCTCGGGGGCGTACACGATATGGGCACCCTCGGTTCCCTCGCCGCGACCGGGCTCGGCCTGGGAATCGTCGGTGACGATGACGGCCTGGAAGCCATCGGTCGTAGCCAGGCACGACAGGCGCGGCACAAGGCACACGAGCGACTGGGCGCCCGCGTCCAGCAGCTCCTGACGCAGCTTCTGGAGCTGCTTCTTGGTGGCGTAGTAGTCGATGGCCACCACGCCGATCTTGCGGTCGCCGGCATTCAGCACCGTGGGCGTGGTGTAGCGGGACAGATCGGCGATGTTCAAGGTGATGACGCCGGCGCCCTTGTCCTCGTACAGATCGCGCACGTCCGAGGAGTACACGGGGCGCTCGCGCATGGACAGCGGCAGCTTCGACAGCTCGGAGGCCACCATGGCGCCGATGCTCTTGGGCTGCTCGGTCAGGCCGCCCTCCTGGGCCGGGGCCATGGCCGGGCGCAGGGCATCCAGCGGGTCATAGGTGCCGTCGTAGACGATGGCGGTGTAGCCCTGCATCTGACCGAAGGCGTCGTCGACCACCGAGGCGGCCACGTTCCAGGAACGGCCCGTTTCGAAATAGCGCAAGAGCACGCTGCCGCCGAGAATGACGAGCAGCGCGAACACCAAGAGAGCCACTTTTTCCCGCGTGCGTTTCTTCATAGGCCATCATTATAGCGAAGCCCCGCCGCACCGACCGCGCGGCACGACGAGGCTCCACAAGAGAAAACGGACGGGGCGGAAAAGACCGGCGGAGCGACCGCAGCGTTGTCGAGCGGGCGGGCTGAAGCCCGCCCCAACAGCGCCGGGCGCCCCGTTGACCGTTTTGGGGGGGGGGGGCAGCCCCCCCCCCACCCCCGTTAGCCCCCCCCCCACCCCCCCGCCCCCG
>CANSES010000038.1 GCA_947645965.1 uncultured Enterorhabdus sp.
CGTCCATGTACAGGCTCTCGGCGATGCGCATGCAGCGGGCCGGGCTGATGCCCTCCGAAGATGCGGCCGCCATGAGCGAGGTGGTGTTGAAGGGCACGGGCGCGGCCACGGTGCGCTTCTTCTTCTCCACCGATACCACGCGCGCGCTCGTAGCGCCCTCAACGTGGGCCATGGCCGCATTGGCCTCGGCCTCCACCTTGAAGCGGGCCGTGGCATGGGGCGCTTCGAAGGCCTCGGGGCCGTCACCGGAGGTGGGGCCGCTCGTCGCGTCGGCGTCGAAGGCGCCGCGGATGACCCAGTAGTCCTCGGGCACAAAGGCCATGCGCTCGCGCTCCCGTTCCACGATGATGGCCAGCGTCGGCGTCTGCACGCGACCCGAGGAGCGCACGTTGCCGTAGCCGGCGAACTTCACGAGGGTGAGGTAGCGGGTGAGCACCGCGCCCCAGATGAGGTCGATGTCGCGGCGGGACCCGCCGGCCGCGGCCAAGTCGTCGTCCATGGGCACGAGGTTCGCGAAGGCATGGGTGATCTCGGGCTTGGTGAAGGCCGAGTAGCGGGCGCGGGACACGGGAGCCGTCTCGTTCACCTGACGGCAGCAGGCCAGGGCGTCCGAGCCGATGAGCTCGCCCTCGCGGTCGAAGTCGGTGGCGATCACGATGGAGTCGGCCTTCTTCGCCAGGTTCTTCAGAGAGCGGATGATATCCTTCTCCTTGGGCAGCTTCTCGATGGGGGCGTAGATGAGATAGGGCAGCGCCCCCATCTTCCACCCCTTCAGCTCCACGCCGTCGGCGGTGAAGGGCTTCTTCTTTTTGAAGGGGGGCACCGGCAGGCTCGCCGGCAGGGTGGCTGGCAGCGCCTCGCCCTCGGCGGTCACGCCGGACCAGCCGCCGCGCTTCTTATATATGAGGGACGGGGTGAAGTCGGGCTCGAGGATGTGACCGCGCAGACCGATAGTCACCCACTCCTCGCCGTCCACGTCGAATCGGTACACCGGGGTGTTGAACACCTTGTCGGCCTTGGGTTTCGTGGCGCCCAGAAGATCGGCAATCTTCACCGCCGCGTCGTTCTTCTCGGTGACGATCAGCTTCATGTAAGGCTCTCTCCTCCTTCTGGGCCGCCCGCGCGGCCGATGACATTCGCACGATTCCCCATTCAAGTTTTACGTGCGCGGGGTTCGGGGAAGCGAATGCGCCCAGCGCGGGCGCTTTTTCGCGTGGGGCCTAGGATACACGATTTTTCGCGGCGCACAAGAAAAAAACCGCACGGGCGGCGGCGAGGCTCCGAACGAAACCGTCAGGTCCGTGACCGTTTCGTGGGCGTCCCGTAGTCGATTTATGAAGGGACGCAATGCGGGTTACCATGGGCGGGCGGCACCGTCGAATCGCAGCACAGATTCGCCGAAACCGAGCATCGCACGCACTACCGACGGCGCCCTTTGCAGCTTTGCGAGCCTTTAACGGCCGCCTTCCGTAGCCGACGCGACCCGGCCCTGCGCCCGAGCGGCGCGGCCCTTCCAGGAGGAATCCCCGTGGACAAGATCATCAAGGCCCTCGTCGGACTCATCTTCGCGTTCATTCTCGTTGTCGGCGTGTTCGGCATCCTGCCCCAGCTGGGTCTGGGCAACCCCTTCGCCAACTTCGAGAACCCCCTGGCCGGCCTGTTCGAGAACGGGAAGAACACCGCCGCCAACGCGGCGCTCGATGCCAGCGGCCTGAAGTCCAAGGCCAACGAGGCCCTGAAGAACAACCGCGACAAGATCGCCGAGGTCACGGGCATGGCGCCTTCCGACGTGGACGCCGCCATCGACGCCCTCGACATCGAGAACTGGGAGGTGACCACCCTGCCCGACGGCGCGAGCCCCACGGGCAGCGCCGACGTCACCTACGGCGGCACCGACGCCACCGTCACCACCTACGACGACCCCAGCGTGGTCACCGTGAACGCCCTCGGCCAAAACGTCACCCTCGCCGTCCCCGATTCCGCCCAGCCCTACCTGCCGTTCTTGAGCTACCTCGGCTAGCCCTACCGCGCGGTCTTGAGGCGGCGCTGGTAGGTGCGCACGGCTTGGGACAGGACGAAGCAGACGACGAAGTAGAACAGGGCCATGATCCCGAAGATGGCGAAGATCTGGGTAGTGGAGTTGTAGCTGTTCATGAGGATCATGCCGCGGCCCATCAATTCCTGCAGCGCCATGGCGCCCCACAGATAGGACGTATCCTTGATGGTGGTCACGAACTGCGAGAGCAGGGCCGGCACCATGTTGCGCAGGGCCTGGGGCAAAATGATCAGCAGGTACATCTGCACCGCCGAGAACCCCTGGGAACGGGCCGCCTCGTACTGGCCGGCCGGCACGCTGGCCAGGCCGCCCCGCACGATCTCGGCCACCGAGGCACTGGTGAACAGGGTGAAAGCGAGCACGGCCGCGGGCAAGGGCGGCAGCTGGGCTACGAAGAACGTGAACATGATCCACAGCAGAAGCGGCGTGTTCTTGAACAGCTCCACGTAGGCCACCGACAGCAGGCGCACCGCGCGCAGGTGCGACCCGCGCAGAATGGAGATGACGGCGCCGAGGACCACCGAGCAGAGGATGGACAGGGCCGAGATGACCAGGGTGAGCCCCAGCCCCTCCAGCAGAAAGCGCAGGTTCGTCCAGGTCAGCAGTGCGAGAATATCACTCATTTTCCGTCTCCCTTCCCCTTGCGGCCACGCCGCCCGCGCCAGCCGGCAAAGGGCCCGCTCTGGGCCCGCGGGCGCGCCACCTTGCGCCAGCGCGGATGCTGCGGCGCCGGAGCGAAGCGGCGGCGATCGTCGTCGAGCAGCGATTCCTTGTAGCCGTACAGGTCCATCCACGTCTGGGAGCGCCCGCGATCGTGGAGCGGGGGCACCAGGGTGCTCGTGCCCTCGGCCATGGTGGTCACGCCGCCCGCCAAAGCCTGGGCCGCCGCGCGCCCGGTGATGTCGTGGGTGCCGGGCGTCACTTCCACGCCATCGCTCTCCAGTTCCTCCAGGGCGTCGCCCGTGACCACGTGGCGATGGCGACGCATCCGGTGCTCCAGGTACACCGCCGCCCGCGACAGGGGGAAGCAGATGATGAAGTACAGCACCGCGGCGGCCACGTAGGCCGGACCGTAGTAGCTCGTGTCCCCGGCGAACGAGTTCGAGAAGTACATGAGCTCGCCGCCGGCGATCAGCGCCAGCACGCTCGTGTTCTTCACGAGGTTCGCCGCCTGCACGGCCAGAGGCGGCAGGATGATGCGCATGGCCTGGGGCAGCACGATGAGGGTCATGGTCTGCAGGTAGCTGAAGCCCTGGCTCTTGGCCGCCTCGAACTGGCCGCGGTGGATGGAGCCGATGCCGCTGCGCACCACCTCCGAGATGTAGCCGCCGTGGTACACGCCGATGGCGAGCACCCCGATCCAGAACGAGGCCAGAGAAAGCCCCAGCAGCGGAAACACCGCGTAGAGCACGAAGACCTGCAGAAGCAGCGGGATATTCTGCACCACCTCCACGTAGATGCGCGCCACCGCCCGCAGCGGAGCAAAGCGCGATACCGACAGCACGCTGAAGAAGAAGCCGAGGGCCAGCGCGATCATGAGGGCGCAGGCGGAGATGGCCACCGTGGTGCCGAAGGCGGCCAGGATGTCGGGCCAGCGGGCGAAGAGCGCCTCCCACTTATAGGGCGCGAAGATCTCTCCCATCAGGCGGCACCTCCCTTCGCGGGTGCGGACGGGGCGGGGGCCGCGGGGGCGGCACTGGCTGCGGGCGCGGCGCCGGCCGCGGGAGCGGCGGTCCCTGACGGGGCGGTGGCCGAGGAGTCATCGGCGGGATCGCCCGCGCCCAGGCCTGCGCCGTCCTCTCCCTCGGCGGCCACGTCGGCCTCGGTCGTGAGCGACAGGCCCCAGCGCTCCTTCAGGGCGCGCAGGGTGCCGTCGGCCTCCATGGCGGCGATGGCCTCGTCGATGGTCTTCGAGAGCGGGCTGCCCTTGGCCGTGGACACGCCGTACTCCTGGGGCGCGAACTGAGTGGGCAGCAGATAGGTGTTCGCGTCCTGGTAGCCCAGCAGAATGGAGCTGTCCACGGAAAACGCGTCCACGCGGCCGGCCACAAGCGCGATCTTGATCTCGGGGTAGGTGGCGTACTCGGCGAAGCGCAGAGTGATGCCGATCTTGTCGGCCGCCTCGCGCAGCTTGTCCTTGGTGGTGGCCGACAGGGCCACGCCCACGGTCTTGCCGTCCAGGTCGGCCAAATCGCGGATGCCCGAGTCCTTCTGCACGAGCACGCCGATGTGGTCGATGTAGTAGGGCCGCGAGAAGTCGTAGGTGCGGCGGCGCTGCTCGGTGATGGTGAAGGTGGCCAAGGCGGCGTCCAGGGTGCCGTTGTCCAGCATGGCCCCGCGCGTGGTCACGTTCACGCCGGTTATCTCCAGGGCGTTCTCGTTGCCCTTGATGCGGCGGGCAAGCTCGCGGGCCACGTCCACCTCCAACCCCTCCACATTGCCCGTCTCGGGATTCTGGAAGCCGAAACCGGGCACATCGATCTTCGTGCCCACCCGCAGCACGTCGCTGGCCGGCGCGCAGCCGGCCAGGGGCACGACGCCGCCGAGGGTCGCCGCGGCCATGCCGGCGGCGGTCAGGCGCAGAAACGCGCGTCGCGTGATCGTGATGTCGGCCATCAGTACCCCCCCTCCTAGAGAATCTTCGAGAGGAAGGCCTGCACGCGCTCGTTGGACGTAGGGCCGAACAGGTAGTCCGGCGTTCCCTCGTCCACCACGAGGCCGTTCTCCATGAACACCACCTTGTCGGCGGCATCCCGGGCCAGGCCCATCTCGTGGGTGACCATGACGATGGTCATGTTCGTCTCGGCCAACGATTTGATCACATCGAGCACCTCGTTGACCATCTCGGGATCCAAGGCACTCGTCGGCTCGTCCAGCAGCATGATCTTCGGGTGCATGTTCAGGGCGCGGGCAATGGCCACGCGCTGCTGCTGACCGCCCGAGAGCTGATCGGGGAACTTGTCCAGCTTACTCGTGAGCCCCACGCGCTCCAGGTACTTCCGCGCGTTCTCCTCCGCCTCGGCCTTAGGCACCTTCAGCACCTTCTCGGGAGCGAAGGTGACGTTTTCCAGCACGGTCTTGTGCGGGTAGAGGTTGTAGCCCTGAAACACCATGGCCACTTCGCTGGCCAGCTTGCGCGTGTCCACCTTGCGAGCCATGAGGTCCATACCGTCCACGGTCAGGCTGCCGGAATCGGGACGCTCCAGGGCGTTCATGCAGCGGATGAGCACGCTCTTGCCCGAACCCGAGGGGCCGATAACGACCACTTTCTCGCCCTCGTCCACGGAAAGCGAGACGCCCTTCAGGGCCTCCACCGCGCCGAAGTTCTTCTTGATATTGTCGACCGAGATAAGCTCGCCCATAGCGCACCACGCTCCTACCTGGCAAAACGCACCGAATAGTCTCGTGGGAATTCTAACGTTCAGTCAATTGCTATGGATTTCATCCCGAAAACAGCTCCCCGACAGATTTTCGACAAGCGAAAGGGCGGGCTTCAGCCCGCCCCTACGGGAACAGGGCGACGCCCCACGCCAACTACCTCGGATGGCGGTCACCTCCGTAGGGGCGGCCTTTAGGCCGCCCGCAACCGGCGGGCACTTGCACCCGCCATCCGCCCGCAACAACGGGCGGGCTGAAGCCCGCCCCTACGAACCCATGAGCGCTTCTGGCTACGCCGTGGCTGCGACCGTCTTCTCCTCGGCGGCCTCGCGGTCAAGGACCGCTTGCATGGCGGCGATGGCGCATTCCATCTGGCTGTCGTCGGGCTCGTGGGTGGTCAGGTACTGCATCTGCATACCGGGCCACAGGATCACCTTCACGAGCGGATTGTCCGGATGGCTGCCAGCCCACTTCACCGTGATCTCGTAGGAGATGCCGGCGATCACGGGCATGAGCAGGATGCGGGCCACGATGACCAAGATCAGCTTGGGCAGCCCGTCGGGCACCCCGAAGCCGGCGATAATGGCATTTAAGGGGAAGATGGTGTACACCAGAATGGCGATGACCATGACCATGATGAGGAAGGCCGTGCCGCAGCGCACGTGCAGGCGCGGGAAGCGGCGCGCGTTTTCCGGGGTCATGGGCAGGCCGTGCTCGTAGCAGTGGATGGCCTTGTGCTCGGCGCCGTGGTACATGAACATGCGGCGGATGTCCTCCATGCGCCCGATGAGCCAGATGTAGAAGATAAACACGGCCACGCGCAGGATGCCGTCCACGATGTTCCAGGCCAAGGTGTGGTCGTCGTACTCCCCTACGATGAGGTTCGTGATGGCCGCCGGCGCCACAATGAACAGCACGATGCCCAGCACCAGGCCGATCACCATGGAGAACACCATCTCGCGGTGGCCGAACGAGCCCTCGTCGGCCTCGGATTCGGCGGCGGCGGTGGCATCGGGCGCGGAGCCGCTCCCGTCGCTCGCAGCGGTGACTGCAGGCTCGCTCACCACTTCCAGCGTGCGCTGGGCACCCAGGCCGTCCACCATCTCATCGGGGTTGCCGAAGTCGCGCCGCCAGTCGAAGGGGCGCCCGCCGTCGTCGGCACCCCGCGCACCCGGCTCCATGCTGTCGCGGGCAGCCTCGCGCTCGGCGCGGCGCTCCTCTTCCTCGGCCACGGCCTCCACGCCTTCCAGCTCGGCCTCGGCCTCCACGTAAGCCGCCTCGGCAGCGGCCTTCTGCTCGCCCTTCTCATCGCCGAAGGCGTGCAGCGCGGCGATCTCCAGAGCCTTGAAGCCCAGCATGAGCGACTCCACCAGAGCGCGGCAGCCGCGCACGAGCGGCCAGTACATCCAGCCGTTCTTGTCCCGACCGCTGGCCAGGTCGTGCTCTTCCACGTAGATGCCGCCATCGGGCTCGCGCACGGCCACGGCCCAGTTGTACCTGCCGCGCATCATCACGCCCTCGATGAGGGCCTGGCCGCCCACGTGGGTCTTGATGGCCCCGTCCTCCGAGAAGGCGCGGGACAGATCGCTCTTCTGCTTTGCCATGGGTATTCGTATCTCTTTTCGCTCTCGGTATCTCGCTCCCAGCGCCCCGACAGTCGGGGCCGCGCCGAACCGCCTAGAGGCTCAGCGTTGCGCGATCCACGCGCTCAAACGGCGTGCCGCAGGTCATCTTGCCCTCGGGGCAGGTGCCGTGCACGCAGGGCGCCCCGGCATCGGCGAAGATGTACGGCGCCGTGGGCCGGGCCAACGCCAGCATCTTCCACGCCAGATCGCGAATCTCCCACTGGGCGCGGTTGCAACAGCGCAGCTCGAAGAAGTGCAGCAGCTCGCGTACGTTCATGGTGATGACGATCTTCGTCTCGGCGGCGTTGGGCAACAGGTAGCGGGCGTCCTCGGCGGGCACGCCGGCCTCCACCAGCACGCGGTAGGCCTCGCACACCTTCGCGACGGCCTCGTCGAACAGGGCGTCCGTCTCAGGGTCGGCGGCCACGGTGGCCGGCTTCACCACGGGAATCTCGCCCTTGAACTTCACGTAGCGCTGGGACTGCTGGTTGAAGCTGGCAATGCGATGACGCACCAGCTGGTGGGTGAGGGCCCGGGACACGCCGTCCACGGCGAAGGTGTAGCTCGCGTGCTCCAGGGTGGAGAAGTGGCCCGAGCCCATGATGGTGGATAGCACCGACCGCACGCGCTCGGGCGGCATGGTCTCCATGAGCTCGCTCGCCCCCACGGGCGCGTAGCACAGACGGGCCGCCGTGGCGATGGCGCGCTCGGGATCGGGGGTGTGGTACAGCAACTCTACCTGCATGGGCTTCTCCCTTTCGCTCGATGTTTCCCCCGAAGTATAATAGGTGCGCAAGACGGGGCGCCCGAGGGTTCGGCGAACCTCGCAAGGAACCACAACCCCGGCCCGCCGGAAGGACGCCCATGGCACACGACGATTTCACGCCCCTGCTGACCACCACTGACTGGAACGGGGAATGGAAGGCCCTGCAAGAGCGCCGCCGTCCGCCCGACGATGCCGCCTGGTGGGACAAGCGAGCGGCCACCTTCCGCACCCACGACGCGCCCTCGGCCTATACCGACCAGTTTCTAGCCCTGGCCGCCATCCAACCCGGCGAGACCGTCTTCGACATGGGCTGCGGCAACGGCTCCCTGGCCCTGCCCCTGGCCGCTGCGGGCCACCCCGTGATCGCCGCCGACTTCTCCCACGGCATGCTGAACGACCTGGCCGCCAAGGCCACGGCCCGCGGCGTGGAGGATCGCATCGAGCGCGTCTGCCTCAGCTGGGAAGACGACTGGGCGGCCGCGGGTTTCGAGGCGAACTGCGTCGATGTGGCCCTCGCCTCCCGTTCGGTGGCCACGGCCGATCTGGGCGCTGCCCTGGAAAAGCTGTCATCGGTCGCACGGCGACAAGCCTGCGCCACCCTGACCACCGGGCCCTCGCCCCACGTGGACGTCACGGTCTTCGAGGGTCTGGGACTGCCCGTGCCGAAGAGCTTCGACTACCTCTACGCCCTGCTCGCCCTGACCGAGCTGGGCTATCAGCCGGAACTGCGCCTCATCGCCAGCGAACGCATCCGCAGCTACCACAACGTCGAAGAGGCCGTGGTGTCCCTTGCCGCCATGATCGAGAAGCACGCCGGTCGCACAGCCGCCCCCGGCCAAATCGCGACCGCCTTGGAGCAGTTGCCCGCTTGGGTAGCCGAGCGGCTCGTGCCCAATGAGCGCGCCGGTGCCGACGATGGCCATGGCAGCACCGAGAAGGCCCTACGCCTGCGCGATCCCCGCCCCGTCCAGTGGGCCTTCCTCGCCTGGGACACCAGCCGCCCGCCCCACCCCGCCTGGTAGCGCCCGGCACCTTCCGCAAAGCGCTTTCCCATAGGCACAAAAAGAAGGGCTCCGGAATATCCGGAGCCCTTCGGCGTTGATGGAGTATCTAAAGCTTAGAGACGTTCCACGTTG
>CANSES010000039.1 GCA_947645965.1 uncultured Enterorhabdus sp.
TACGCCCAGCTGCGCTACGGCTCGGCCTGGCTCGACCTGCCCCAGCTGGCCGCCGCCGTCACCGAGACCGGTATCGACACCCGCTTCGCGAACCTCATCTCCGACGACACCCACCCGCACACCCTGGTGGCCCACGGGCATCTCGACTACATCCTGCGCATGGCCGTGGCCTGCGGCATCGACGCGATCACCGCCATCCAGATGATGACCATCAACACCGCCACCTGCTTCCGCATGGAACACGAGCTGGGCTCCATCACGCCGGGCAAGTGCGCCGACATCGTGTTCTTGGACAACCTGGAGGATCTGAACGTCACCCGCGTACTCATCGACGGCGATGTGGTGGCCGAGAACGGCGCGTGCACCTTCGATCTGGCACCCTTCGACTACCCGGATTGGGTCACCCACTCCATGCACCTGGGGCGCGCCATCACCCCCGACACCTTCCGCGTGGAGGCGCCGACGGGTACCTCCAACGGCGAGACCGTCACGGTGCGGGCCATCGAGCTTCTGCCCGGCTCGGTGCCCGACCGCGAGGCCCATGTGGCCCTCACCGTGCGCGACGGGGCCCTGGAAAGCGACCTTGACCAGGACGTGCTGAAGACCTTCGTGTTCGAGCGCCACCAAAAGACGGGCACCCACGGCGTGGGCTTCACCAAGGGCTTCGGCATCAAGCGCGGCGCCATGGCCTCCACCGTGGCCCACGATGCCCACAACCTGCTCGTGGTGGGCACCAACGACGAGGACATGGCCCTGGCGGCCAACACCCTGGCCGAGGTGGGCGGCGGCTTGGTCGTTGTGGCCGACGGCGAGGTGCTGGGGCTCGTGGAACTGCCCATCGCCGGGCTCATGGGCGCCTTGAGCGCCGAGGAGATGAGCGCGAAGGTGCACCACCTGGAGGACACCTGGGCCGAGATCGGCTGCACCATGCCCTCCCCCTTCATGACCATGGCCCTCATTCCGCTCGCCTGCCTGCCCGAGCTGCGCCTCACCAACCGGGGACTCGTGGACTGCACCACCTTCCAGTTCACCGATCTGGTGGTGGACGGGGAATAGAGCGGGAGCACCGCACGAGAAAGGGCGGGCTTGAGCCCGCCCGCACCCTGCGGTTGCCCGCCGAAGAAACCCGCTCCCTACCGGTATTACTTCACCAGCAGCATGTCACGAGCGACCTGGGTGGTCACTTCGGCGCCGGCCAAGGCGTTCAGCAGGGCGACGCCGAACACGAGCGCGATGCCGGGGCCCGTGGCGGTGATCAGGTTGCCATCCACGGCCACATCGCTGCCGGCCTGGTAGGCGCCAGCGGGGAAGACGTCCTCGCAGCCGGGGTAGCACACGGCCTCGCGGCCCTCCAGCAACCCCAGGTTCGCCAGAATGGTGGGGCCGGCGCAGATGGCACCCACCAGCTCGTCGGCGGCCATGCGGCGGCGCAGCTCATCGGCCAGGGACGCGCAGGCAGCCAAGCTGTCCACGCCCACCGAGCCGCCGGGCACCACCAGCAGGTCGTAGGAGGACAAGTCCACCTCGTCCAGCAGCTTGTCGGCCACCACGGTCACTCCGTGGGCGGCACCCACCTCCGCGCGCCCCATCACCGACACCAAATCCACGGCCGCGCCACCCCGGCGCAGCACGTCGGCCGGCCCGATGGCCTCCACCGGCTCGAATCCATCGCCCAGCATGATCGCTACGGTCTTCTCCATTGCATGGTCCTTTCGCCCGATACCCGTTTTGAAACCTGCCCGAGCATAGCGTATTGCCGCCCCCGCCGCCACCCGCAAATCTCCCACAACAGGGGCGGCCCCTGCCTCCGGTGTGCGGCGGAGACAGGGGCCAGCAGGGGAAAGATAGAGAGGATGTCAAAATCGGAATCCGCAGGCACACCCACGGGCCTCAAGCCCCGGGGTCGCCCGCGGAGCCTCGGGTCGCGCCGACGCTCAAACAGCCGCCGCACCCGAGCACCCTCGGGATTTACAGACGGCCGAGCACGTCCAGGGCGGTATCGGCATCCATCACGATGCCCATATCGCAGTGCTTCATGAGCGGCGCGTTCTTGTCCTTGTTGATGGAGACCACGTAGGCGGCCTCGTTCATGCCCACGGTGTGCTGCACCTGGCCGGACACGCCCACGCCGATGTAGATCTGCGGCTTCACCGTGGCGCCGGACACGCCCAGGTAGCGGCTGCGGGCCAGCCAGCCCTCGCCCTCGGCGATGGGACGGGTGCAGGCCACCTCGCCGCCCAGCTTGTGGGCGATCTCCAGGACCTTCTGCACGTTCTCCTCAGAACCGATGCCGCGGCCCACGCAGATGACGCACTTGGCGGCACCCAGGTCCACGGTCTCCTCCTGGCGCTCCTCGGTGGACACCAGCTTCACGGCACCGGGCTCGATGGCAGTGCCCTCATCCACGATATCGCCCACAGCCGTCACTTCCTCGGCCGGGAACGTGCCCGCGGCCAGAAGCAGGATGGCCCCGGCGCCCACGCGCTCGGTGCGGATGGCGGCGCCGCCGTACACCATGTGGGACACCTCGGCACCGTCGCCGGCCATGGTCACGCCGGACACGTCGTTCACCACCGGCACGCCCAGGCGCACGGCCAGACGGCCCGCCACCAAAGCGTCGCGCTTGCCCGCGCGGGACAGCACCAGCGCCGGTTGCTCGCGCTTGATCACGGTCTCGTAGGCCGGGACCACGTCTTCGGCCATGGCGCCCGCGGGAATCTCGCCGAAGTACAGCACCTTCGCGCCGTAACCGGTGATCTCCTCGGCACCGGCGCGGGGGCCGGCATACAGGGCCACGGGCTCGCCGCCCAGGGCACGGGCGGCACAAGCCAGCTCTTCATAGGCGGACGGGACATCCGCGAACATCAGAATTTGAGCCATGTTCATCTCATCCTTTCCTAGAGCTGCTCGCGAATGGCCGCGAGGAGGCGGTTCACGGTGTCCTCATCGGCGCCTTCCAGAATGGTGCAGGCGCGATCCTTCTGCTCGGGGGCCAGGGTGCTGACCACCTCGACGGCCTCGGGGGCGTCGGCGTAGCCGATCTCGTCGAAGCTCACCACCGAAGAGGGCTTCTTGCCCGCGCCGAGGATGTCCTTCATCGAGGGGATGCGCGGGTCGTTCATGTCGGCCACCACGGAGATCACGGCCGGCAGGGGCACCTCCAGGGTCTCCACGACGTTCTCCACGGTGCGCTGCACGCGGGCCACGTTGCCCTCGATCTCGATGGCGCTGACGGCGTTCACCACCGGCAGGCCCAGCATCTCGCCGAGCTGGATGCCCACCTGCTGGGAATACAGGTCGGCGGAACCCTCACCGGTAAGCACCAGCTGCACGTCGTCGAGGGTCTTCACGGCCGCGGCCAGCACCGCGGCGGTCTTGGTGGAGCCGGCGCCGGGCAGGCTCGCGTCCTTCACGGCCACGTTAGTCTGGGGGCCGCGGGCCAGGATGGCCTTCTTGAGCTTGGAATCTTCCACAGCGTCGCCACCGGCGGTCAGGCAGGTGAGCGTGGCGCCCTCCTTCTCGGCCAGCACGGCGCCGGCCTCGACGGCGTTCAGATCGTAGTCGCCGATCTTCAGGGCAGCGCGCTCGAAGGACAGCGTACGGTCGGCCTGAACCTGTGCGTCTTGTTCGTCGGGAACAATCTTGTAGCACACAACGATGTTCATGAATCACTCCTTAGGTCATCGGTCTTGCGGCTTCGAAAACCTAGGGAGCAAATAGCGTGCCAAAATACCTTTCAGCCTATCACCAGCGAATGCAGTCGGATATCTCATCGTCGTCGATGACGATGCGGGCCCGCAGCCCCAGCTGCTCCAAACGCTCGCTCAGCTCGTCGGGCGCGATGCCCAGACGCTGGGCGATGCGGTCGATGTCGCCGTCGAGCTCGGCCACCACCTGCCGCAGGCTGCGCCGATCCTCCTCGGTCCGCAGGGCGGCGGCCTGGCGCTGCAGAAGCTCGCTGCCCAAGGCCCATTCCAGCGACATCATGGGGCCGCTCGACGCCGAGCTGGCCACGTTCTCGATGTAGAAGGGCAGCGATGAGGTGCCCACCTTCGCCCCCTCGCCGTCCATGATCAGACAGCGCTCCACCACATTGCGCAGCTCGCGCACGTTGCCCGGCCAGCTGTAGGAGCGCAGGGCCTGCAGCGTCTCGGCGGGAAACGGCGTGAAGGGCACGTTCAGCTGGGCCGACAGCTGCTCGTTGAAGTACTCCACCAGAAGGGGAATGTCGTCGCGGCGCTTGCGCAGCTGGGGCAGGCTCATCTCCACCATGGACAGGCGGTAGTACAGATCGCTGCGGAACTGCTTCTGGGCGATGAGCTGCTGGATGTTCTGGTTGGTGGCGGCCACCACGCGCAGATCGAGGGCCTTGACCGTATTCGACCCCAACTTCGTCACCGTGGATTCCTGCAGCACGCGCAAGAGACTCACCTGCATGTCCACGGGCATCTCGCCGATCTCGTCCAGAAACAGCGTGCCGCCGTCGGCGAACTCGAACTTGCCCGTGGCCCCCTCGTCGCGGGCGCCGGTGAAGGCGCCGCCCTCGTAGCCGAACAGCTCGGTGGCCAGCAGATCGCGCGGGAGCGCTCCGCAGTTCACCGCCACGAAGGGGCCCTTGCGGCCGCTGCGGCGGTGGATGGCCCGGGCCACCACCTCCTTGCCGGTGCCCGTCTCGCCGAGCAGCAGCACGTTGGTGCGGATGGGCGCCACCTTGCGCACCAGGGCGTCGATGGCCTTCCATTCCTCGGTCTCGCCGATGTAGTCCACCGTGACGCCCGTGGGCATGGCCGTGGCATCGCGGCGCGAAGTTTCCTTCTTCTTCGTCGCCGGGGCCGCCTCGCGGGCGCCCTCGCCGGCACGTTCGCCCTCGCCCTGGAACACCAGCATGATGAAGGGGTCCATCCCCTCGCCCTCCACCTTGCCGCAACGCACCAGGGGCAGCTCGGCCACGGTGCGCGAGCGTGCGCGCTTGAAGGGCACGGCCAGCGGCTCGTTGAGCCCATCGGACAGCCGCAGCATGTCCTTGAAGGTCATGGACTTGGCCAGGTAGGCGCCGATGGACTGCGAGCCGTAGGAGAACTCGTCCCAATCGGGGCACCAGGGGCGCATGGGGGCGTTGGCATTCAAGATGCGGCCCTCCATGTCCACGAGCAGCACCGGAGAACGGTACAGGTTCAGCAGGGGCTTGAAGAACTCGGTGGTGGCCAGAAGCAGCGGCGAGCGCGCCCCGGCGGCGAACAGCTCCTGGGTCAGCTTCACGGCCTCTACGCACAGATCCAGGGCCTCGGGCGGCAGGCTCTGCAGCGGGCTGTTGATGTTCATGGCACCGAAGTAGCGCCCGTTCACGTCCATATAGGGGGCGGCCACGCCGGAGTAGTTCTGGGCGATGGCGCGATAGTGCTCGAAGCCGTCCATCCGCACAGGGCGGCGCTCGGTGGCCACCAAGGTGGCGTTGCCGGTGCCCACGTCCTTCTCGCGCATGAAGGTGCCCAGGGTACGGCTGTACATCATCATGGGCGAGAGCAGCTCGAACACGAAGTTCTCGCCGTCCATAAGCGACACGTTCGAACCCAGCAGACGCACGAGGAACCTCATGACCGGCGTGGTGGCGCGCAGCGAGGCCGCGAAGCGCTCGCGCTTCTCGCGCAGAAGCGAGGTGTTCTCCTTCTCGAAAGTACTCGACCACGGGTCGAGCCCCATGGCCCGGCAGCGCAGCCACGAGGCCGCCACCTCGGGCCGCACCTTGTCCTCCATGATGGTGCCCGAGCTGACGAAGGCCTTCCATGCCTCTAAGGCGTGCTCGTCCGAATAGGTCATCTGCGTCCTTTCCCCGTATTGTTCGTTCCCCGTTTAATCTTCTGCCCTCTGCGCCGTTGCCAGCGGCCCCATCCGCCGCCCGACGCCCTCTCGTCCCCGCGCCGCCTGCGCGCTCCCCTAGCGCCGCCGCTGCGACTGCCGGGGGATGCCCAGCGCCTCGCGGTATTTCGCCACGGTGCGCCGCTTAATTTCCACGCCCTCGCCGTTGAGCGCCTCGGTGATGGCCGCATCTGACAGCGGCCGGCGGGCGTCCTCGGCGGCGACCAACGTCTTGATGCGCTCCTTGATGGCCAGCGACGATAGCGCCGCGCTCGTGCCGCCCGCGCCGGTGGCGGGCAGGGCCGTGGAGAAGAAGTGCTTCAAGGGGTAGGTGCCCCAGGGCGTGAGAATGTGCTTGTCGGCCACGATGCGGCTGACCGTGGACACGTGCAGGCCCAAACCGTCGGCCACCTGCTGCATGGTCAGCGGCCGCATGGCCGCCTGTCCCTGGCGGAAGAAACCGTACTGGGCCTCCAAGAGGTACATGCCGAAGCGGAACAGGGTGCGCTTGCGCTGGGCCACGTTGGCCAGGGCCGCGTCGGCCTCGGTGCGCTTGGCGGCCAGCCACGAGGCGGCGGCCTCATCCCCGCTGGCCGCTACGAGGGATTCGTACTCGTCGTGACGCACGAGCCGCTCGGACAGCTCGCCGGTCACCCGCACGGCAAAGGAGGTGCCGTGCCGCTCCACCACCAGATCGGGAATGACGTAGACGGTGTCCTTGCGCTGGGAGAACGAGGCGCCCGGCCGTGGATCGAAGCCGGCGATGACCCCGCGGATCACCGCCAGATCGTCCAGGCTGACGTGGTAGGCGCGCATGAGCTTGGTGGTGCGGTTGTCGGCCAGATCCTCCAGGCTCTCCTCGATCATGGAGCGCACGGTGTCGGCCAGCGGGGCGTCGTCGTCCAGCTGCAAGAGCAGGCACTCCTGCAAGGTGCGGGCCCCCACGCCCCGGGGCGTGAGCCCCTGGACAAAGGCCAGGGCGCGCTCGGCCGCCTCCATATCGCAGCCCTGCTCGGCGCAGATCACCGGCAGGCTGCCGTCGAAGTAGCCGTCGTCGTTGATGCAGTCGATGATGGCATTCACCAGTACCAGGGGCACCTCGTGGCCCACGGCGCCGTCGAGCTGGGTGTGCAGGTGGCAGGCGAGGGTCTCGGTTTCGGAGCACTCGTCGCGCAGGCGCCCCACGTCGAAGCCGCCCTCTTGCTGGCGCATACGCGGCAGGGGGCGGAAGGTGCCGTCGGGATCGGTCCATTCGTCGCGTTCGCCGTCGCCGTCCTCCTGGAGCAGATCTTCCACGGCCACGGTGAAACCGTCGGAATCGAAGTCGAGCAGCGGGTTGCGCTCCACGAGATCGCGCACGTAGGCGGCCAGCTCGGTCACGGGCAGCGAGAGCACCTCGAGGCCCTGGATGGCGGCCGGCGCCAGATGCGCGTGCTGGGTGACGGCCGTGCGCGACCGAGACTCAACGCGAAGCGATGACTTCGCCGGTGCGACCATACAACCCCCTGGGCTCTCTCGTTTTCCCCAAACATAAACCGCGCCGAGGGTTGGCCGGGAGCCGCCAGGCGACCCCGCACTCGCCATCGTTTACCGAACGGTAAACCGGAGGCGAAATTTTCCAACTTTTGGCACGGTCATTGCATCGCTAGCACGATTTCTGCTACGCATTGAGCATACTACCCCCCCCCCCCACGACTCGTCAAGGAGAATCCATGGGCCACTTTCCCGCCACAATGACCGAAGGCGCTGATCATGGCCGCGGTGCCACCGTGCTGCGGGAGGCGATCCCGGGCGATGCGGCTGCCATCGCGGCCCTGGCAGCCGAGGCATCGGTGGGCGAGCTCTCGGACCGGGGGCGCAACTTCGTGGCCGAGCGCGAGGGGGCCGTGGCGGGGTTCATCCGCCTTGTGGAGGCGGATGGCTGCTGGTACGTGAACCCCGTGGTAGTGGCGGCCGAGCACCGCCGCACGGGGCTCGGTGCCCTGCTCATGGCATTCGCCCGCGAGCGCTTCGGCGAGCTGCGCTTCGTGGCCCGCGGCTACGCGGTGCCCTTCTACGAGGCTCTGGGCTGCGAGAAAGCAAGCTGGGACGCCATCGCGCCGATCATCGCCGCCGACTGCGACACCTGTGACGCCGCCCCCACCTGTCACGCCACCCCCATGCGCATGGCGTAGGGGGCGGGGGCGCCCGGGCGACAGCCCGCCAGTGGGGTCGCTCCGTAGGGGCGGCCTTTAGGCCGCCCTTCCCGGGCAGCGCCTCGTTTGCGGGCGGGCTGAAGCCCGCCCCTACAGACCCCATCACGTCTCCAAACGCAAAGCGGGCCCGTCCCCCTCCCTGGGACGGGCCCGCTTGTGTAGGGCGCCAGGTTTAGCGCGGGTTCACCGGCTCGGGGGCCGGGTCGGCGGGACCCGCGTAGGTCTGCACGATGGTGGCGTAGGTGCGGGCCTCGTCGCCCACCACCTCCAACTCGGTATCCATCCAGTTGCGGCGACGGATGGCCACAAGCGCCCAGTCCTTCGCGGTGCCCTTGATGTAGTTCTCATCGTTGGGAGTGCCCATGGCCCACAAATCGCCGTTGGGCATGGTCAGCTCCAGATACATCGGGATCTCGGGATTGAACTCCTTGCCGTTCACGTTGTACATGTTCGGACGGCCCTGCCACGACAGGAACAAGGTGGAGTTGATGCGGTCCTTCACCGGCACCTCCATGCCCAGGGCGTCGTAGATGTCCACGGAATGGGCCCACAGCTCCATGAGGCGGGCGGAAGCCAGCGAACGCACCGACATCGGCGGGATGCCCGCGGCCCACGGCACGCGGCCCTTGGGGCCGGCCTCCATGAAGGCGGCGTCCATGAGCGTGCGCTGCTCGCGCCACCAGTTCAGAATCTCGGCGCCCGACCTATCGCGGTAGGCCAGCACATGGTAGTGCTCGTCCTGCTCGGAAGCGGCGTCGGCCACGGC
>CANSES010000040.1 GCA_947645965.1 uncultured Enterorhabdus sp.
ACCCCCTGGCAGCGCGAGATGGAGGAGGCCTTCCCCTACCAGGAGACGCGCGACCAGCTGGCGGCCATCGCCGACGTGAAGGCCGACATGGAATCGGCCCGGCCCATGGACCGCCTCATCTGCGGAGACGTGGGCTTCGGCAAGACCGAGGTGGCGCTGCGGGCCGCGTTCAAGGCCACCCAGGACGCCAAGCAGGTGATGGTGCTGTGCCCCACCACCATTCTGGCCCAGCAGCACTACACCTCCTTCAAGGACCGCTTCGACCCCTTCGGCGTGAAGGTGGAGGTGCTCTCGCGCTTCCGCAGCGCCGAGCAGCAGGCGGCCGCCCTGGAGGGCTTCGCCTCCGGTGATGTGCAGGTGCTCGTGGGCACCCACCGGCTGCTCTCTCGCGACATGAACCCCCACGACCTGGGCCTGGTCATCATCGACGAGGAGCAGCGCTTCGGGGTGCAGCACAAGGAGCAGATGAAGAACTTGCGCGAGTCCATCGACGTGCTCACGCTGTCGGCCACGCCCATTCCCCGCACCATGCAGATGTCGCTGTCGGGGGTGCGCGACATGTCGCTCATCCTGACGCCGCCCGACGAGCGGCGAGCGGTGGAGGTGCACGTGGGGGAATGGGATCCCGATGTGGTGAGCGCCGCCATCCGCTACGAGCTGGCCCGGGGCGGCCAGGTGTACTACGTGAGCAACCGCGTGCGCTCCATCGACGAGGCCGTGGACCGGGTGCACGCCGCCGCCGGCGAGGCGCGGGTGGGGGTGGCCCACGGACAGATGACCAAGGAGGAGCTGGAGAAGGTGATGGAGGAGTTCGCGGCCGGCGAGCTGGACGTGCTCGTGGCCACCACCATCATCGAGAGCGGTATCGACAACCCGCACACCAACACGCTCATCATCGAGGACGCCCAGCGGCTTGGCCTCGCCCAGATGTACCAGCTGAAGGGCCGCGTGGGCCGCTCGTCGGCCCAGGCCTACGCCTACTTCATGTTCCCCGAGAACGTGCCCTTGACCGAGGAGGCCGCCGCGCGCTTGACGGCCTTGAGCGAGCACCAGGACCTGGGCAGCGGCATGCGCATCGCCATGCGCGACCTGGAGATCCGCGGCGCCGGTTCCATGCTGGGGGCCGAGCAGTCGGGCAACATGTCGGCCGTGGGCTTCGACCTGTTCGCTCAGATGCTCTCCCAGGCCGTGAACGACACGCGGGAGCGCGGCGAGGCCTCAGGCGAGCTGCCGCCGGCCCTGTCGGACATCACGGTGAACATCCCGGGCCATGCCTACCTGCCCGAGGAGTACATCCCCGACGCCGACGCGCGGGTGCTGTGGTACCGCAAGCTGGCCGCGGCGGCCACGGTGGATACGGTGGCGGCCCTGCGGGAGGAGATGGAGGCGAAGGCCCCCGAGATGCCCCCGGCCGCGGCGAACCTGTTCGAGCGGGCGCGGCTGAAGGCCTTCGCCAACGAGCACGGCATCAAGCTGATCTCGGTGGTGGCCGGGCGCCTGGTGGTGGAGCCCATCGACATTCCCGCCGACAAGATGAAGGGGCTGCGCCGCGCCGCGGCCCGCTACAACCCCGACAAGCGCAAGCTCGCCCTGCCCCTGCGCTACTTCGGCCTGGAAGAGCGGGACAACCTCATGGGCCCCATCGCGGGCTTTCTGGCGGACGTGACCGGCGACGAGAGCGCCGAGGGGCCGTCGGGCGAGCGCGCCGCCGAGACGGCGGACGGGGGCGCGGCGGGAGCTGCGGCGCCGGCCGAGACGGCTGCGGCTGCGGCCCCGTCCGCCGGCGCACCCCGTAGGAGTGGCAAGCTGACGGCGCGCGGGGAGCGCCGGGCCGCGACCCAGGCCCGGGGCGAGGCGGCTCGCGACCGCTTGGCGGCCAAGCGGGCGGCCCGGGCGAAGAAGCGGGACGAGTAGCGGGGGAAGAGAGGAAGACGCGCATGACGGCAACGAGCCATTTCTGGCGGGGCGTGGCCTGCACGCTGGGCGGGGCCACGCTGTGGGGCTTCTCGGGGGCCTGCATCCAGTTTCTGGGGGAGAGCTACACCATCACCTCGTCGTTCATCTCCTTTGCGCGGGCGGCCGTGGCGGCGGTGCTGTTCATCGCCGTGGTGCTGGCCACTCGCCGCGAGGCCCTGCTGTCGCTGCTCGGCGCCCGGGCGGCCCGCGGGCCTCTGCTGCTGTTCGGCGTGGGGCTCTACCTCAGCCAGATCACCTACGCCATCTCCATCGAGTACACCAACGCCGGCACGGCCACGGTGCTCCAGGCCACCTGCACGGTGTTCGTCATGCTGTTCACCTGCCTGAAGCTGCGCCGGGCGCCCCGGCTGCCCGATCTCATCGGCCTGGTATGCGCCCTGGCCGCGGCGACTCTCATCGCCACCCAGGGCGACTGGGGCGTCATCGTGC
The DNA here is from genome assembly GCA_947645965.1 of uncultured Enterorhabdus sp. The sequence goes on from CANSES010000040.1 coordinate 2,407, forward strand.
TGCCCGTGGCGGGCCTGGCCTGGGGTATCGGCAACGCCCTGTCCGAGACCCTCTATATCATGGCGCCCCAGAAACTGTACGGCCGATGGGACCGGGTCACCATCATCAGCTGCGGCATGGTCATCAGCGGCATCGCGGCGGCCCTCGTGTGGGTTGCGCAGGGAGTCCTAGGCCTTGGCGCCCTCACCGGTGCGTCCGCTGCCGCAGGTTCGGTTGCCGAAGGTGTCGCCCCGCTCGTTCCGGCCTTGGACGCCGTCGGCTGGCTCGCCCTGATCGGGGGCGTGGGGTTGCTCGGCACCTTCGCCGCCTTCGGCCTGTTCCTCTACGGCGTGTCCCTCGTCGGCTCCGTGAAGGGCAGCCTCCTCGGCGTGGCCGAGCCGGCCGGCGCCATGATCATCGCTGCGCTCTGGCTCGGCACGGCGTTCTCGGGGGCCGACTGGGCGGGTCTTATCCTCATGGCCGCCATGATCGCGCTCGTGTCCCTCTCGGGCGCGAAGGGGGAGCGAGCTTCGGAAGCGGCCGCTCCGCTGGCACCGTAGGGCGGTTCTGGTCGACCTGCCTGTCATCGCGGACCGCTTGTCGGAGGCGGCGCGCAGGCAGGGCCGGGGGCATTCCGGACCGGTGTCCGGCGGGCGAGGGGCCGCCCCGTCGCGGGCGAGCCATGCGCACCCGTCCCCGGGTGGAAGGTTTTTGGGGGCGGCGCGAGGTGCCCGGGGGCGGTGCGGGCGCCGTGCTATACTGGTCAGCGATTGCATCGAGGCCGTATACGACTGAATTCCGAGGAGTTCCATGACCACCACCGACAAGCCCGTGCGCGTTCGCTTCGCGCCGTCTCCCACCGGCAAGCTGCACATCGGCGGCGCCCGCACCGCCATCTACAATTGGGCCTTCGCCCGCGCCACCGGCGGCACCTTCATCCTGCGCATCGAGGACACCGACCCGGAGCGCTCCACCGAGGAGAACACCCAGATCATCCTGCGGGCCATGGACTGGCTCGGCCTGACGTGGGACGAGGGCCCCGAGGTGGGCGGCCCCTGCGGCCCCTACTTCCAGACCCAGCGCACCGACACCTACGAGGCGGCGCTTGAGAAGCTCATCGAGGCCGGGGCCGCCTACCCCTGCTTCTGCTCGAAGGAGACGCTGGACGCCAAGCGGGCCGAGGCGGAGAAGACCGAGGGCGGCTACGGCGGCTACGACCGCACCTGCCGCGCCATCCCGCGCGAGGAGGCTGAGGCGCGCATCGCTGCCGGCGAGCCCCATGTGTGGCGCCTCGCCGTGCCCGAGAACCACGGGCCCGTGCAGTTCGCCGACGCCGTCTACGGGGACATGAGCTTCCCCATCGACGTCATGGATGACATGATCTTGCGCCGCACCGACGGCACCTTCACCTACAACTTCGCCGTGGTCTGCGACGACGTGAACATGGGCATCACCCATGTCATCCGCGGCGACGACCACCTGTCCAACACCCCGCGCCAGGTGCTCATCTACGAGGCTTTGGGCGCCGAAGTGCCGCTGTTCGCGCACCTCTCCATGATCCTGGGGGCCGACGGCAAGAAGCTGTCCAAGCGCCACGGGGCCACCAACGTGGAGGAGTACCGCGACCGGGGCTACCTGCCCGAGGCGCTCGTGAACTTCCTCGCCCTGCTCGGCTGGTCCCTTGACGGCGAGACCACCATCATTCCGCCGGCGGAGCTCTGCCGCACGTTCTCGCTCGACCGCATCACCAAGAAGCACTCCATCTTCGACGAGAAGAAGCTCGACTGGATGGACGGCGTCTACATCCGCGAGATGGGCGCCGCCGCCTGGCGCGAGGCGGCCAAGCCGTGGCTCGCTCAGGCCAATCTGGACGGGTCGAACGTGGCCGACGGCATCACCGAGGTGCCCACGCCCACCAAGGAGGAGGCGGCTGCGGCCGCGGCCGTGACCCGCGTGCCCGGCGAGGGCGTGGACGGCGACACGTGGCAGGCCTGCCTGGCCGACGTGGACGACGACCCCGAGTTCTACGAGGCCATGTACCCGCTCGTGGCCGAGCGCCTGGCGCGCTTGGACGAGATTCCCGCCAAGCTGGCCTTCCTGTTCTGGGGCGACTCGGTGGTGCTCGACGAGAAGAGCGTGCAGAAGGTGCTGCTGAAGGAAGGGGCCCGCGCCGACGAGGCCCTGGCCATCTGCCGCGCCATCCTGACCGACGACGACAACCCCTGGGACGCCGAGGCCCTGGAGGAGCTCTGCCGCGCCGCCGGCGAGGAGGCGGGGCTCAAGCCGAAGCTGTTGTTCCAGCCCCTGCGCGTGGCCATCTGCGGCAACATGGTGTCGCCGCCCTTGTTCGAGGCCATGATGCTCATGGATCCCGCCGACGTGGTGGCCCGCATCGATGCGGTGGTCGCCCACGTCTTCCAGTAGAAAGGTCCCGCTATGGACGAGAAGAACCCTGAGATTTCTCCCATGCCCGAGCCAGTGCCGCTGCCCGAGCCCGCGCCCGCTCCCGAGGTGGCCCCGGCCAACCCCTTTGCGGCCTATCATGCTCCCGCGCCCGTGGCGGTAACGCCCGAGTCGGCGGCTCCCGCCGTGTCGGCTCCGGCGTCCGTGCCGACCTCTGCACCCGCTCCGGCTCCGACTCAGCCCTACGGGACCTACGCGCCCGAGCCGTCTCAGCCCTACGCGGCCCCAGCGCCCGCTCCCGCTGCGGCCACCGCTCCCGCGAGCTTCTACGCGGCGCCCGATCCGGCGGCCTACAGCGCTTACGGCACCTACGGCGCGCCCCAGCAGCCCGGGGCCGGCGCGCCGCCGACGCCCCCGGTGCCCCCGGCGCCGGTGTACGGCTACGAGCCGCCGGCATCGGGCGGTCAGAAGCGCCGCTGGCCCTGGTTCTTGCTGGGCCTGGCCGTGGGTCTCGTCGTGGGCATGGGCGGCTGCGCCAGCTGCGTGGGTATGATGGCCCTGGCCGGTTACGACAGCTACGACAGCTATGATTACGACTACAGCTACGATGACGAGTACGGCTACGACCATGGCTACGACTATGGTTACGACGACGATTACGGCTACGATGTGCCCGGCATCGATTCCGACGAGCTGAACGAGAGCCCCTACGATACCTACAGCTACGACGAGCTGGCCGAGATGTTCGAGGGCGCGGGCCTGGCCGCCGGCGTGCCTGGCGAGGACGGCCGTTGCGCCATGGGCTTCTACACGGTGGGCCCCGACGGCGACATCCCCGCGGGGCTGTACTTCACCGAGGGATCCAATGAGAAGCTGAGCCGCTTCTACGTCTTCGAGAGCGAGAGCGATGTTCAGGGCTATCAGCTCGAGGACGGCGTGCAGTACTTCGGCAACTACTTCACCGAGCTGGACGAGGGCGACCTTATCGTCTTTCTGCCCGGGGCCGCCGAGTTGACGATGCACCTGGCTCCCGAGACCTCCTTCAACCCCACGGCGCCCTACAACAACGGCTGCTACCGCGTGGGCATCGACATTCCGGCGGGCAGCTACACCATCACCGCGCTGCCGGCCGACGAGGGCGAGACCGACGACGAGAGCGCCGCCTACGTGATGAAGGATCTGGAGTTCAACGACGATTCCATCATCGACACCCAGTACGTGATCCCCGGCGGCAAGCAGGTGGTCACTGTGGCCGACGGCCAGTACCTGGAGCTGTTCGCCGCCACTGCCACCCCGGTGGCCCAGGGGTAGAGGCGCCATGAAGCAGCTTTCCGATTATCCGACGCTTGATGAGCTGAACGACTTCTTCGGCCACGATCGCTTCGCCGAGCATGTGGGATGCCGCATCGTGGAGGGGTCGGTGGGCCATGGCGTGGTAGAGCTGGACATTCGGGACCATCACCGCAATGCTCTGGGCAACGTTATGGGCGGGGCGGTGTTCACCCTGGCGGATTTCGCCCTGGCCATCGCCAGCAACGTGGGCGCGCCGCCGAGCGTGTCGGTGTCGAGCGCTATCGACTACATGAGCGCGTCGCGGGGCACCCGCCTCATCGCTACCTGCAACGCGGACAAGTCTGGCCGTCACCTCGGCTTCTACACCACCGACGTCACCGACGACACGGGGCGCCGTATCGCGCGGGTAACCACGACGGTGTACCGCGAAGGGGAGTAGGTTACTCCAACCCGCAGGCCTTCCGCAAATCGGCGGCGCGGTCGGTGGCCTCCCAGGTGAACTCGGGCAGCTCGCGGCCGAAGTGGCCATAGGCGGCCGTCTTCTGGTAGATGGGGCGGCGCAGGTCCAGCGCGTCGATGATGGCGCCGGGGCGCAGGTCGAACACCTCGGCCACGGCGGCCTCGATGGCGGAGGTGGGCACCTTCTCGGTGCCGAAGGTCTCCACCATGACGCTCACGGGCTTCGCCACGCCGATGGCGTAGGCGATCTGCACCTCGCAGCGGTCGGCGAGCCCCGCGGCCACCACGTTCTTGGCCACCCAGCGGGCGGCGTAGGCGGCGGAACGGTCCACCTTCGTGCAGTCCTTGCCCGAGAAGGCGCCGCCGCCGTGGCGGCCCATGCCGCCGTAGGTGTCCACGATGATCTTGCGGCCCGTGAGGCCCGCATCGCCCATGGGGCCGCCGATGACGAAGCGGCCGGTGGGGTTCACGTAGATCTCGCAGTCATCGGCCATGGCCACGCCCTCGGCCTCGAAGACGGGGCGGATGACGGTCTCGATGATGGCCTCGCGCAGGGCGTCCTGCTCGATGTCCTCGGCGTGCTGGGTGGACACAACCACCTTCTCCACGGCCACGGGCGCGCCGTCCACGTAGCGCACCGACACCTGGGTCTTGCCGTCGGGGCGCAAAAAGTCCAGGGTGCCGTTCTTACGCACCGCGGTCAGGCGCTCGGAGAGGCGGTGGGCCAGAAAGATGGGCAGGGGCATGAGCGTGCTCGTCTCGTTGCAGGCGTAGCCGAACATCATGCCCTGGTCGCCGGCGCCCACGGTCTCGTAGGGGTCGGCCGCGGCCGCGTCGTCGTGCTGGGCCTCGAAGGATTCGTCCACGCCCTGGGCGATGTCGGCGGACTGCTCGTGGATGGAGCTCATAACCGCGCAGGTGTTGCCGTCGAAGCCGTATTTGGCGCGGTCGTACCCGATGCCGCACACCACGTCGCGCACGATGGACTGCACGTCCACGTAGGCCTGGGTGCGGATCTCGCCGGTGACGAACACGGTGCCCGTGGTCACCAGGGTCTCGCAGGCGCAGCGCATCTTCGCGGGGTCGGCCGGATTGCCGTCGGGGGCGATGTAGCCCTCCTCGGCGAGCGCGATCTCCTTGGCCAGGATGGCATCGAGGATAGCGTCGGAAATCTGGTCGCAGATCTTGTCCGGATGGCCCTCGGTGACCGATTCCGACGTGAACAGGTAGCTGGTGCGATTCTCGTCCATGAGATTCCTTTCGTATCGCTGTTGGCCGGACCACCTTGGCGGCCGCCCGTAGGCGAGGCGCGTCAGGTTGGTGTCGGGATCGGCGAGCCAACTCTCTACCCCGACT
>CANSES010000041.1 GCA_947645965.1 uncultured Enterorhabdus sp.
CTCATCGCCAAGAACCTCATCGAGGGCTGGGCCCGCATCCCCTGCGAGGTGGAGGTGGCCAGCGAGTTCCGCTACCGCAACCCCATCATCACCCCCACGACGCTCGTGGTGGCCGTGTCCCAGTCCGGCGAGACCGCCGACACCCTGGCCGCCATCCGCGACGCCCGGGTGCGCGGCGCCAAGGTGTTCGGCATCACCAACGTGGTGGGAAGCCCCGTGGCCCGCGAGTCCGACGGCGTCATCTACACCAAGGCCAACAAGGAGATCGCCGTGGCCTCCACGAAGAGCTTCCTCGGCCAGGTGGTGTCCCTCACGCTGCTGGCCATGCTGCTGGGGCAGTCCGCCGGCGAGCTGACGACGGCCCAGATCAAGCTGCTGTTCAGCGAGCTGGCCGACACCGCCGAGCAGGTGGAGCGCATCCTGGCCGATTGCGGCCCGGCCGTGGAAGAGGCCGCCCGCGCCATGATGGACGCCTCAAGCGCCCTGTTCATCGGCCGCGGCATGGGGGCCGCCGCCTCCTACGAGGGCGCGCTCAAGCTGAAGGAGATCAGCTACCTGCACGCCGAGGCCTACGCCGCCGGCGAGATGAAGCACGGCCCCATCGCCCTTATCGACGAGAACTTCCCCGTGATCGCCATCGCCACGAAGAGCGCCGTCTACGACAAGGTGGTGTCGAACCTGCAGGAGTCCCGCGCCCGCGGGGCCCGCATCATCGCCGTGGCCACCGAGGGCGATGAGGACATCGCCAAGCACGCCGACCATGTGATCTACATTCCGAAGGTGCGCGACACCTTCAGCCCCATCACCGCCAGCGTGCCCTTGCAGCTTCTGGCCCGCGAGGTGGCCGTGCTGCGCGGCTGCGATGTGGACCAGCCCCGCAACCTGGCCAAATCGGTCACGGTGGAGTAGCCGGCCTTCCGGCCCGCGGCGACCATGAGGCAGCGATTCGACTCCCGCGCCATCTTCGCGGCCGTAGCGGCCGTGGTCGCCGTGCTGGCCGTGGTGGTCATCGCCACGGGCCTGCACTACTTCTCCACCATCCACGAGCTGGTGGTGCAGGCCGACTCCATCATGCCCAACGACGAGGCCGAGGGCGCCGCCATCGTGCGGGTCACGGCCCGCATGGTGGCCATTCTGGTGGGGTCCATCCTGCTGGCCGTGGGCGCCATCGCCGCGCTTTTAGTGTACCGCAACCGCCGCGAGCGCCGCGGTGAGCGCTACGTGCAGAACATCTACCAGGTGATCGGCGCCAACATCGACACGGCCATCTTCATCGTGGACCGCGCCGACAACGTGGTGGAGGCGGTGTTCGAGAACATCCAGGACATCTTGGGGGTGCCGGCGACGAAGTTCTTCGCCGTCGACGACCTGTCTTCCAACGAGGCCTACGCGAAGGTGGCCGCCATCGTGCATTCCGGGGCGCCCGATGAGCGCCACACCTGGGAGTTCCAGTGTTTCAACAGCGCCTTCGGCCGCAACATGTGGCTGCGCATCACCAGCCAGCCGGTGCTGCTCGACGGCGACGAGAAGGTGATCTACTCGCTGGTGGACGTGACGGCGGACTACGATATCCGCCAGAAGCTCATGGACTCCGTGGCCGCCGCCGAGGAGGCGAACCGCGCTAAGAGCCATTTCCTCTCGTCGATGAGCCACGACATCCGCACGCCCATGAACGCCATCCTGGGCTTCTCCACCCTAATCGACCGCGATGCGGAGAACCCGGAGGCGGTGCGGGAGTACAACCACAAGATCGCCACGTCGGGCCAGCATCTGCTGGGGCTGATCAACGACGTGCTGGACATGTCGAAGATCGAATCGGGCAAGACCACCCTGGCTGTGGCCGAGTTCCGCCTGCCCGAGGTGGTGGCCAGCGTGGAGGCCATGATGCGGTCCCAGACCAACGCCAAGCACCAGACGTTCACCGTGGAGGTGACCGGGGTCACCCACGAGGTCCTGGTGGGCGACGAGGGCCGGCTGCGCCAGATTCTTATGAACGTGCTGTCCAACGCCATGAAGTACACCCCCGACGGCGGCAGCATCCTGTTTCGCATCGACGGGTCGCTCAAGCGCCGCGGCAGCCTGCAGCATCTGCGCATCATCGTGAAGGACACGGGCATCGGCATGTCGCCGGACTACCTGGCCACGATCTTCGACTCGTTCTCGCGGGAGGAGTCGAGCCTGACCAACAAGATCCAGGGCACCGGCCTCGGCATGGCCATCACGAAGAACCTCGTCGATCTCATGGGCGGCACCATTACCGTGGAGAGCGCCCTGGGCGCCGGCTCCACCTTCATCATCGATCTGGATTTCCCGCCGGCGGAGGAGTCGGCCGGAGCGGGAGTGGAAGGGGCGCCCGCGCCGGCGGAGGTGGACGCCGATGCGGCCTTGGGCGGCCGGCGCTTCCTGGTGGCCGAGGACAACGACCTGAACGCCGAGATCATCGCGGCCATTCTGGACATGCACGGGGCCACCTGCGAAATCGCCGAGAACGGACAGGTGGCGGTGGAGAAGTTCGCCGCCTCGCGGCCCGGGGCCTTCGACATGATCTTCATGGACGTGCAGATGCCGGTGATGAACGGGCACGAGGCGGCCCGGGCCATCCGCGCCCTTGATCGGGAAGACGCGCGGGACATTCCCATCATCGCCATGACGGCCAACGCCTTCACCGAGGACGAGCGGGAGGCTTTGGCCGCGGGCATGAACGCGCACGTGGCCAAGCCCATCGATCTGAAGGCGCTGGCCCGCACCGTGGCGGGGCTGACCTACTGTTCGTGAGCGGCGCCCGCGCCGGGCCGCGCCGTGAGGGCGCGCACGGCGGCGGGAAGGAAATCGGCCAGGTCGTCGGCGGTGACGCAGAGGGATGTGAGGGCCGTCTCGGCGGCGCGGCCGGCCTCGGCGTGGAGGGCGCAGCCGAGGGCCGCTCCGTCGACGGGGGCAAGGCCCTGGGCCAAAAGCGCACCGATGATGCCGGCGAGCACATCGCCGGTGCCGGCCTTCGCCAGGGCCGCCGTGCCGCGATCCATCACCTCGACTTCCCCCTGCATATCGGCAATATAGGTGCGCGGGCCCTTGAGGGCCACCGTGGCGCGGTAGGCCCGGGCCAGGGCCGCGGCCAGAGTGGGAGCGTCCCCATCGGGGGCCAACGACGCCGCCGCAGCCAGGCGCGCGGCCTCGCCGCCGTGGGGCGTGAGCAGAAGCGGGCGGCCCTCGGCGGCCCGCTCGGCCGCGAGCCGCAGGCCCGTGGGGCTGGCCAGCAGTCCCAGGGCGCCGCCGTCGACGAGCAGCGGGGCCTCCCAGGCGCGCAGGGTCTCCATGAGCAGGCCGGTGATCGGCGCGCTCTCGGCGGCGTCGAATCCGCAGCCGATGACGCAGGCCCGGGGATGGTCGTCGCCGCCGCGCGACGGACGGCCCGGGTGCCAGGCGCGCCAGTCGCGCGCCACGAGGGAGGGGCGATGGCCCCGCACCGTGAGCAGGGTCTTCCCCGCGCAGAACACCTCGGTGTAGCCGGCCCCGGCGCGGGTGGCGCCGTCGGCGGCCAGGCAGGCGGCCCCGGGGTAGGCGGCCGAACCCGCGATGAGAAAGAGGTGGCCGCGGCGGTACTTGTTAGTGTCGGCGGCGGGGAAGGGCAGCAGGGCCGCCAGGGAGGCGTTGGAGCGCGACGGCGCGACGGGTGCGGTCATAGGGGCCTCCTTCGGGCGGCGGCGAAGCGCGGGGTGCGGGGGACGGGGGCGGGTGCAGGCACCCCCCGCGGGCGGCACCGCTCGCCGGGACGATGCCCCGGCACCTTCCCCGCTTTCCGCCAACGCCCCGCTTACGGGGCGCAATCCAGTGAGCAACGAGGAGCTGACCTGCGATGCGGATGCGCGCCGCGCTTCTAGAATGTATGCCGTCATAGTATACAACCAGGGTTAAGGAGCGTGGTAGCTATGGATATCAAGACAGGACGCAATTGGGGGCTGTTCGCCGCAGGCATCGCCCTCGTGCTGATCGGATTCGTGTTGCTGATGGTGCCGGGGCTGACGCTGGTCGCCGTGGCGGCCATCGCCGGCTGTATGCTTCTGGCCGCGGGCATCGTGGACGGGTACGCCTACTTCAAGTACCGCAAGGCCGAGGGCGTGACCGGCTGGGCTTTAGCCTACGCCATATGCGACGTTATCTTGGGCGTGCTGTTCATCGTGCATCCGCTGGTGTCGTCGGTGGTGATCCCCTGGGTGCTCGGCATCTTCGTGATGGCCTACGGCATCTTCGAGATCGTGGCGGCCATTCGCCTCGACCGCGACCTGCCCGGCTGGGGCTGGATCCTGTTCACCGGCATCGCGTCGCTTCTGTGCGGCTTCGCCTTCATCGTGGCACCGGGCACCTTCGCGATGTTCCTCGGGTTCTTCCTCATGGTGCGCGGCGTGCAGATGGCCGTGTGGGGCGTCACCATGCCCCGCACCACCGTGCGCATCGTCCACAACCACTAGGCGCGCTGCCGACCCGCGCGGCCGGCCGCCGCGTGGTACTATAGGCAATGCGAATGTTCGGGGCCCGGATTCGTCCGGGCCCCTTTTTGACGGAAGGAATGCACCATGACCCAAGGTCGGGACTCGCTGTTTTCCGCGGGCGATCCGGCGGCGCGCATCGCCGCTTTGCGCCGCGAGATCGAGCACCACAGCTACCAGTACTACGCCCTGGACAACCCCACTATTTCAGATGGCGCCTTCGATTCGCTCATGGCCGACCTGCGCGCCTTAGAGGCGGCCCATCCCGAGCTGGTCACGCCGGACTCGCCGACCCAGCGCGTGGGCGGTTACGTGGGCGAGCAGTTCGCGCCGGTGGTGCACGAGCAGCGCATGTACTCCCTGGACAACGCCATGGACTTGGGCGAGTTGGACGCATGGCTTGAGCGGGTGGAAGAGGCCTGCGGGGGCAGCTTGCCGCCGCTGTGCTGCGAGCTGAAGATCGACGGCAGCTCCATCGCGCTCACCTACGAGGACGGCCTGCTCGCGCGGGCGGCCACCCGCGGCGACGGCACCACGGGCGAGGACGTGACCGTGAACATGCGCACGGTGCGCGACGTGCCCCTGCGCCTGCGCGACGATGCCCGATCGGCCATCGCGCCGGGGGTGGGCGCCCTGGAGCTGCGCGGCGAGGTGTACATGCCCAAGAAGAGCTTCGAGCTGCTGAACGCCGCCGCCGTGACCGACGGGCGCCAGCCCTTCGCCAATCCCCGCAACGCCGCGGCCGGCTCGCTGCGCCAGAAGGACCCCGCCGTCACCCAGAGCCGCGATCTGTCCACCTTCATGTACGCCATCGCCGACGAGCGCGCCCTGGCCATCGACGGCCAGTGGGAGCTGCTGCAATGGCTGCGCGAGGCGGGCTTCCACGTGAACCCCGATGTGAAGCTGTGCGAGAGCGCCGAGGAGGTGCGCGACTTCTGCCGCACCGCCATCGAGCGCCGCGACGACTTGCCCTACGAGATCGACGGCGTGGTGGTGAAGGTGAATGCCTTCTCGCGCCAGCGGGCTATGGGGTTCACCTCCCGGGCCCCGCGCTGGGCCATCGCCTTCAAGTTCCCGCCCGAGGAGAAGACGACCAAGCTGTTGGACATCACCGTGCAGGTGGGCCGCACCGGGGCGCTCACGCCGGTGGCCGAGCTGGAGCCGGTGGTGGTGGCCGGGTCTACCGTGGCCCGGGCCACGCTGCACAACTTGGACGAGGTGCACCGCAAGGACGTGCGCGTCGGCGACACCGTGATCGTGCGGAAGGCCGGCGACGTGATCCCCGAGGTGCTGGGCCCGGTGCTGTCGCTGCGCAGCCCCGAGGCGCGCCTGTGGGAGATGCCGAGCGAGTGCCCCAGCTGCGGCAGCCCTGTGGTGCGCGACGCGGGCGAGGTGGCTTTCCGCTGCATTTCCATCGACTGCCCGGCCCAGGCCCTGGAGCGCCTGCTGCACTGGGCGAGCCGCGGGGCGCTCGACATCGACGGCATGGGGGAGGAGATCGTCTCCCGCTTGGTGGAGAGCGGGCGCGTGTCGGACGTGGCCGACTACTATTCCCTGAGCGAGGAAGAACTGGCCTCGTTGGACATGGGCCGCGTGAAGGCCGACGGCGAGCCGGTGCGCCTGGGACATACCGTGGCCAAGAAGCTCGTGGCCGCCATCGAGGCCTCGAAGGGGCGTCCTTTCGCGCGGATGCTGTTCGGCTTGGGCATCCGGCACGTGGGCAAGACCACGGCCGAGGCCATCGCGGGCGCGTTTCGCACCATGGACGCCCTGGCCGCGGCCGGGGAGGACGAGCTGGCCGCCATCGACGGTGTGGGCCCGAAGATCGCCCACGGCCTGTGGCTGTTCATGCGCACCCCCGACAACCTCTCGGTGATCGAGCGTCTGCGCGCCGCCGGCGTGACCATGGCCGAAGAAGCCGCAGAGCCCGGCGAGGCGGTGCCCCAGGTGCTGGCGGGACTCACCTTCGTGCTGACGGGCACGTTGGCGGCCTCCGGTATGACCCGGGACGAGGCCGGCGCACGCCTGAAGGACATGGGGGCGAAGGTGTCTGGCTCGGTGTCGAAGAAGACGAGCTTCGTCGTGGCCGGCGAGGCGGCGGGCTCGAAGTACGACAAGGCCGTGAGCTTGGGCGTGCCGGTGCTGGACGAGGCGGCGCTTCTGCACCTGCTGGAGACCGGCGAGGTGCCGCGCGAGGTGTAGGGGCGGCGCGACCATCGCGGTCGCTGACCATATTAGTAAGTGAAACGCCCTTGACCGGGGCGTTTCCTGTTGGTCGTGAAGATGTTGCGGAAGCGTCATGAACGGCTTGCGAATCTGAGGTGGCGAAGCTGCGAAGTGAACGTGGGCGGCTTGTCGGCATCTCGCGCGCCCCTTGTGGAGGGCCTTGGAATGGTCGCGGCCGTCTTTTAGACTCGCCGTCATGGTTATTTACAGAGACGTTTTCAAGCGGGCCCGCGCCTTGGCGCTCGCCTGCGCCCTTTCCGCCGCCGTCATGGTCCTGGCCCCCTGCGAGGCCCGCGCCGATGAGACGCCCGCGGAAAGCCCCTTCTCCCAGATCGGCACCTTTGCCGACGAGATCAAAGACTACGTGGGCTCGGTGGCCGATGCGGCCAACGAGCGCGCCGCCGAGCGCGAGCGGGCCGGCCGTCGGGAAGCGGTGATCAACACGGCCATGGACCTGCGCGGGGTGCCCTACGTGTACGGCGGCACCACGCCGTCGGGCTTCGACTGCTCGGGATTCACTGGTTGGGTGTACGAGCAGGCCTTGGGTATCGAGCTGCCCCGCACGGCCGCCGAGCAGAGCGCCGTGGGCGAGGGCGTGTCCATGGACGAGCTCATGCCCGGCGACCTGCTGTTCTGGGGCTCGGGTTCCGGGGTCTACCACGTGGCCATCTACGTCGGGGACGGGGAGTACATCCACGCCTCCACGGGGCGCGGGCAGATCGTGCGCCAGACCATGGAGTACTTCGTGCCCGACTTCGCCAAGCGCGTGATCGCCTAGGGACTTCGCGGCATTGGGGCGTTCTGCGGCGCCCCTGGCTCTCGCGGTCTCTCCGGTCTTCACTGAACCTCGCTTCTGAACTGCACCCCAGTTCTTGGACGGGCTATTAAGAACTAAGCAGCAAGGGACT
>CANSES010000042.1 GCA_947645965.1 uncultured Enterorhabdus sp.
GCCGTCCGCCAGGTCGACGGTCTGGCCGCCGGTGGCTATGACGCGCTTGATGAGGATGCGATCGGGTGCCGCAGGATCGTGGAAGGTGATGATGTCGCCCGGCTCGGGTTCGTGCAGGTAGTAGCTGATGCGCTCGGAGTAGACGCGGTCGCCGACGAGGATGGTGCCCTCCATGGAGCCGGAGGGGATGGCGTAGGCCTGCAGGGCCAGCGGCATGATGCCCCAGTTGGCCACCGCGAACAGCAGGAGGAAGCCAATGAGGCGCCGCAGGGCCCGCTTGATGGCGGGCGCGTTGCTGCGCGCGTGGTCTCCTGCGTACATGGTGCTCCTCGGGGTTGTGCTCGGGTAGTGCTCGGGTCGCTCGTGGATGGCGAGTGGCGCGCCGGCCTTGGCGTCGGCTGCCCGCGCGTATGCAGACAGCCGCCCGCGAGCGGCGCTCGCAGGTCAGGCGAAGCGGAGGGTCTTGCCCTCGGCCACGCATTCCTGCAGGTAGAGGTTTATCAGGTTCTGGTAGGGAATGCCCGTGCGATCCGCCTCGGCCTTGAAGTAGTCGATGACGTCCAAGTCAAGGCGCATCGTCACGGGCTTGCGCTCCTTCTTGGCGCCGTCAGACGCGCCCGCGCCGCGGCCAGCGGCCGCGCCTCGGACGAGCCCAGACCTCGCCGCAGCGTTGTTTCCCTTTGACTTCATAGACGCCCTCGTAGGTTTGTGGTGTGGTTTCGTCGTCTCAAAAGCGTATTGCTATTGTACATATATGAGCAATACATTCAATACGACAGGAGAAAATTTCTCAGCCGGCTGCTCAGGTTTCTCCCGAGCGGCGGGGCGTTGCGATGGGCGCGGTGGAGCCGCACGCACTCTGTAACGGCTGGGCGGCGTTTTGCCCCGCGGGCCGCACGACGGGGGAGCGCTCCGCGGCCTTGGGCTACAATCGCCGTCATGGAAAACATCGCGCACATAGCCGAGCACGTCCTGGAGCACTCGGTTTCGGACACGCTCTACCTCATCCCGTTCCTCTTCGTCACCTACCTGCTGATGGAGTGGCTCGAGCACAAGACGGCCGGCCGCACCCAGGAGGCCATCCGCCACGCTGGCGCTGCCGGGCCCGTGGTCGGCGCGCTTCTGGGCGTAGTGCCCCAGTGCGGGTTCTCGGCCATGGCGGCCACCCTGTGGGCCGGCCGCGTCATCACCCTGGGGACGCTCTTCGCCGTGTTCCTCTCCACCTCCGATGAGATGCTGCCCATCTTCCTCGCCGAGCAGGTGCCGGCGGGCACCATCCTGTCCATCATGGGCGCGAAGGTGGTCGTCGGCATGGTGATGGGCTTCATCGTGGACGCAGCGCTGCGCCTGGCGCGGCGCGACCGCCAGGATCTGCGCATCCACGAGCTGTGTGAGCGCGACAACTGCGGCTGCCACGAGGACTGCGCCGCCTGCGAGGAGAACCCGGCCCTGGTCTACGGCCACCACGACGACGCGCTGGCCGCAGCCGGCGCCCGGGCGGCGTCGGATGCGGAGGCGCGTGCCGACCATGCCGCGCTCGAGGCCGCGACCGAGCCCGAGGGGCTGCTGGGCGACCTGGCCGCCGACTCTTCCGCCCACGGTCACGGCTGCTGCGCCCACGACCACAGCCACGATCACGACCACGGCTGGAAGGGCATCGTAAAGAGTGCGCTCGTCCACACCGTGCAGGTGACGGTGTTCATCTTCGTCATCACGCTTGCGCTCAACGCGGTGCTCGAGGTGGTGGGGGAGGACGTGCTCGCCGACTTCCTGGGCGCCAATCCCACGGTGTCGGTGCTGGCCAGCGCGCTCGTGGGCCTCATCCCCAACTGTGCCGCCAGCGTGGTCATCGCCGAGCTGTACCTGGAGGGCGTGCTGGGGTCGGGCGCCATGCTGGCCGGCCTGCTGGTATCCGCCGGCGTGGGGCTGCTCGTGCTGGTGCGCGCCAACCGCCACTGGCGCCAGAACCTCGCCATCGTCGCCGGCCTCTACGTCACGGGCGTGATCTGGGGCCTCATCGCCACCGGCCTGGGCGTGACGTTCTAGCCATCTGGGAATCGGCGGCCTGGACGCAGGAGGGCGCCCCGCGGGCAGTCGCCCGGCGCGGGCTGCCTTCGCGGTTTTGCGCGGAGCCTCGTCTCGTCTGGACGCTCCCCGCCCTGCGGCGGCCGGCGCTGATCACGGCTGCGTTGTCCCATTGTCCTGCGCGCCAAATGGCGTCGCCGTGCGTTTGTCCACCGCTCCATTGGCCGCCTGCGCCACAGCGGGTATAGTGTCCCCAGACGAAAGACGCCCCGGGCCGCCTGCGGCTGCCGGGGCTGCGAGAAAGGAACTCCCCATGGCCACGCTGAACGCCGGAATGACCCGTGACGACGCCTTCGCCCTGCTCCAGGAGCACAACCAGGACGCCTTCCATATCGAGCACGGAGAGACGGTCGAGCAGACCATGCGCTACTTCGCCCGCGAGTGCGATCCCGAGAACGAGGAGTTCTGGGGTATCGTGGGCCTGCTTCACGACCTGGACTGGGAGGAGCACGACGACGAGCCCGAGAAGCACACCATCTACGCGGCGCCGCTCATCGAGGCGGCCGGCGGCACCCCCGAGCTCATCCGCGCCATCCAGTCGCACACCTCCGACTTCAACCCCGACCTGCCCAAGCCGGAGCTGCAGATGGAGAAGATCCTGTTCGCCACCGAGGAGCTGACCGGGCTCATCGGCGCGGCGGTGGTCATGCGCCCGTCGAAGAGCGTCATGGACTTCGAGGTGAAGTCGCTCAAGAAGAAGTTCAAGGACAAGCGCTTCGCCGCCGGCGTCGACCGCGAGGTCATCCGCAGTGGCGCTGCGATGCTCGGCTGGGAGCTCGACGAGCTGTTCGCCCGCACCATCGAGGCCATGCAGTCCTTCGCACCCGACCGCGACACCTTCGTCCCGGCTGAGTAGGGCTCACCGCCACATTTTTCCTATTTCGTGGCACAGATCGTCAGTTTGGTACGGCGCCTCGGGTTATCGGGGCGCCTTTTTTGCGCTTTTTCGCCTCCGGGGGCTCCGAAAACGCCGATTTCGACCCTCGTAGCCGTTACGGACCGTACCGAACTCGGGTTTAGTGCCACATTTCGCGGTTAGAGTGGCAGTAAGGTGCGATTTGGCATGCCTGACGTGGCGCGGATGCACAGAATCGCGTGGTGCGGCGGGAAGGCGCGAAGGCCTGGAGCTGCGATGGCCGCTGGGGGGGCGCTTTACCCCGCCAACTCGCAGATAACCGCCATTTCGCGGCGAAAAAGTGGCAGCGGCGGCTCCGGCCGGGACGATTCCGGCAGCGGTGGCTCCGGCTGGGACGGTTTCGACGGGCGCCGCCGAAACCGTCCCAGCCGCCTTCCCCAAGGCTCTGACGTCATCGCGTCGACAGCCCGGGCCGGGTGCTGCCCCCCCGCTGCGCCACGCGCCCGCCGCGCAACGCGCTTTCGTCCTCCCCGTCGCGCCCTCGCGCGCTACTGCCGGGCGCCGTCCTTGGCGATGAGCACCGTCACGGGTGACTCCTTCGTCACCGCGTAGCTCACCGAGCCGAGGTAGCCCTTGACGCCGCCCTGGCCGCGGCTGCCCATGACGATGAGGTCGCAGCCCTCCTCGATGGCGCAGCTGACGATGAGGTCGGCCGGGGAGGTGCCGCGCAGTAGGCGCACCTCGGCTGGGTTGGGCAGCATCTCGGCCACCGCCTCCAGCTCGGCGCGCACCGATGCGGCGTCGTCCATGATGACGGCGTCGATGCCCGCGGCGGCTGCGCCGGAGGAGAACAGGCGCACGACGTGGGCGAGCACCAGCTCGACGGTCGGGTCGGCGCCAGCCACCTGCGCTGCCAGCTCGAGCGCGCGGCGAGACGGGGCCGAGCCGTCGTAGGCCACCAGGATCTTGCGCGTCCACATGGGCAGGTCCTCTCTCTTGGGTGTCGATGGGCCTATTGTAGTACGCCGGCGCCCGTTCGGCGCGTGGATCTGCCGCGTGCCGCGAAGGCGTTGCCAGGGGAGCGCGGACGCCTAGGTTGCCGTTGACCCGCCCCGGCTTCACGGCTAGAATGAACCCTCGTGTAAAGGAGCCGGGCCGTTAGCTCAGCTGGCAGAGCAGGGGACTTTTAATCCCAAGGTCGCGGGTTCGATTCCCTCACGGCCCACCATCCCTTTGCACGCACCGTTGTCGCTGGGGTATCGTCCAACGGCAGGACTCTGGTTTTTGGTACCAGCTACCTAGGTTCGAATCCTAGTACCCCAGCCAATGCGCCTCGCCGCCCTGCGGCGTCGGGCCGTGCGGCGCACGCGGGGCGTTTGCCCCCGATCGCCCGTTGCGCTACAATGCGTCTACCACAGCCGACAAGGCGGCTGCGCCTCCCGTGGGGAAGGCGCGAGTACCTGGCGGTTGCGCCTCTCGCGCGACAACCGCGCGGCTTCGAGCCGCAGGCCTGACAAGCAGGTCGAAGCGAACCAGCACCGCCGGTTGTTGGTTTTGCGCGCTTATTTCGTTTTCTCCTTGCAACCTTGCAAAACAGTGGTAATATCTCACGTTGCTGTTTTAAGACCATTTGCTTGGAGGAGCACCTTTGGCTAAAGAAGACGTAATCGAGCTCGAGGGCACCGTGCTCGAGGCTCTGCCCAACGCGATGTTCCGCGTGGAACTCGAGAACGGGCACAAGATCCTGGCCCACATTTCCGGCAAGATGCGCATGCACTACATCAAGATCCTGCCGGGCGACAAGGTGACGGTCGAGCTTTCCGTCTACGACCTGAACCGCGGCCGCATCACCTACCGCTTCAAGTAGGGCGCGACCAGGGGCCGGCGGCCGTCGTGCCGTGGCGCTCCGCTTCCTCGGACGCTTCCGCCGCCTCTGCGGCCGAAGGCGTCCTCTTCTGCGCTCTGCGCATGTCCCGGGCCGCCGGGACGCGGCGCGCGGGTGTACCTGTTGGAAAGCAATCGTCTGCGGCTGGACGTGAACGATAGATGGAATCCGCATAACCGAAAGGAAAGTGATATGAAGGTACGTCCTTCGGTCAAGAAAATGTGCGACAAGTGCAAGATCATCCGACGCCATGGCAAGGTGCTCGTCATCTGCGAGAACCCGCGCCATAAGCAGCGTCAGGGCTAGGAAGAAAGGAACGGACAAGAACATGGCACGTCTCATCGGTGTCGATCTTCCTCGCAACAAGCGCATTGAGATCGCCTTGACCTACATCTACGGCATTGGCCTGACCACCTCTAAGAAGATCCTTGCCGAAACCGGCATCGATCCCGACACCCGCACCGACGACCTCACCGAGGAGGAGCTCGTCAAGCTGCGTGACTACATCCAGGCAAACCTCACGGTTGAGGGCGACCTGCGTCGTGACGTCACCCAGAACGTCAAGCGCCTCATGGAGATCGGCTGCTACCGCGGCCTGCGCCATCGCAAGGGCCTGCCCACGCGCGGCCAGCGCACCCACACGAATGCTCGTACCCGCAAGGGTCCGCGCAAGCAAATCGGCGGCAAGAAGAAGTAGTGAGGTAGCGAACAGTGGCTAAGAAAAACGTACGTACGCGCATCAAGCGTTCCGAGCGTAAGAACATCGCCGTGGGCGCCGCCCACATCAAGTCTACGTTCAACAACACGATCGTGAGCATCACCGATCCCCAGGGCAATGTGATCTCCTGGCAGTCTGCGGGCACCGTGGGCTTCAAGGGCTCGCGCAAGTCCACGCCGTTCGCCGCGCAGATGGCCGCCGAGGCCGCTGCCAAGACGGCGATGGAGCACGGCCTGCGCAAGGTCTCCGTGTTCGTGAAGGGCCCCGGCTCCGGCCGCGAGACGGCCATCCGCTCGCTGCAGGCCGCCGGCCTCGAGATCGCCAGCATTCAGGATTGCACCCCCATCCCGCACAACGGCTGCCGCCCCAAGAAGCGCCGCCGCGTGTAACTGAAAGGATCGATAGATATGGCTCGTTATACTGGAGCGGACTGCCGGCTGTGCCGCCGCGAGGGGGCGAAGCTCTTCCTCAAGGGCGACCGCTGCTACACCGAGAAGTGCGCCATGGAGCGCCGCGCCTACGCCCCCGGCGAGGCTGGCAAGAAGCGCGTGAAGGAAAGCGAATACCGCACCCAGCTGCGTGAGAAGCAGAAGACCAAGCGCATCTACGGCGTGCTGGAGAAGCAGTTCCACCACTACTACGACATGGCTAACCGCCAGCAGGGCGTCACCGGCGAGAACCTGCTGCGCATCCTGGAGAGCCGCCTGGACAACGTCGTCTACCGCCTGGGCTTCGCCAAGTCCCGCGCGGAGGCCCGCCAGCAGGTCCGCCATGGTCACATCCAGGTCAACGGCCGCCGCGTGGACATCCCGTCCTTCCGCGTGCGCCCCGGCGACCTCGTCGCCGTGGCCCCCAAGGCCCGCGACATGCTCGTCATCAAGAGCGCTCTCATCTCCAACGAGCGCGTGCAGGTTCCGGCCTGGCTCGAGGTTGACATCGAGAAGCTTCAGGGCAGCGTGCTTGCCCTTCCGCAGCGCGATCAAATCGATTCCGACATTCGCGAACAGCTCATCGTCGAACTTTACTCGAAATAATCGCGGCATAGTAAGGAGGCTGTCACAACATGACGGAGTTCATGAGGCCGACTGTTACAACGGAAGAAGTCAACGACACGGTCGCTCGCTACATCGTCGAGCCGCTCGAGCGAGGCTACGGCAACACGCTGGGCAACTCCATGCGCCGCGTGCTGCTGTCCTCCCTGGACGGCGCGAAGGCTACCGCGATTCAGATCGAGGGCGTGCAGCATGAGTTCACGACCGCCGAGGGTGTCATCGAGGACATCACCGACATCGTGCTGAACGTCAAGGGTCTGGTGTTCTCGGCCCTGAGCGAGGACGTCGAGGAGGCCACCGCCCATGTGTCGGCGGAGGGCCCCTGCACCGTCACGGGCGCCGACCTCGAGGTTCCCACTGAGTTTACGCTGGTCAACCCCGAGCACGTCATCGCTACGGTGGCGGACGGCGGCCAGCTGGACATGACCATTCGCATCGGCATCGGCCGCGGCTACGTGTCGGCCGAGCGCAACAAGCGCACCGAGGACCCCATCGGCA
>CANSES010000043.1 GCA_947645965.1 uncultured Enterorhabdus sp.
TATCACTCATCATTTAGCATGCGATGACGAATGGGCAACATAAAACATAGAAGCATCGTGTTTTCTGCAAGAGGCCGAGGTAGCTGGCCTATAATGGGGCGCACCGATCAGCACGATTTAGGAGGCAGTTATGGCCAATAAGTTCGGAGTGTTCGTCTTTGGCGGCCTGGTGGGTGCCATCGCCGCGCTGCTGTGCGCGCCGCGTTCCGGCGAGGAGACCCGCGCCATGGTGGCCGACAAGGCCAACAGCGTCTGGGGCGAGGCCCAGGAGTGGGGCACCCAGGCAGGCGCCAACGCCCAGCAGGTCTACCAGCAGGCTGCTGCCAAGGGCCAGGAGGTCGTCGCCGACGTGACGGCCAAGGGCCAGGCCATTGCTAGCGACGTGGCCGAGAAGGGCCAGGCCATCGCCAACGAGGTCGCCACCAAGGGCCAGAGCGTCTACGAGGCTGCCAGCGCCAAGGTGCAGGAGGCCGCCGGCAACATGAAGCCCGTCTTCTCCGAGAAGAACGACGAGCTGCGCGAGAAGATCGACGCCGCGCGTCAGCGCATCGCCGCCCAGGTGGCCAAGAACGCCGAGGAGACCTCCGCCACCGTGGCCGCCGAGATCCCCGTGGCCGCCGAGAAGGCCGAGAGCGTCATCGACCAGGCTGCCGGTGCCGTGCAGGACACCGCCGCCCAGGTGGCCGATGTCGCCCAGGACGCCGCGCGCGACGCCCAGTAGCCACCATCTGCCTCGGGATGCTGCGGCATCCCCTTCCCGCATCGAGAGACGGCCGGGCATCCCCGCGAGGGAGCGCCCGGCCGTTCCTGCTTCTACGACCAAGCCAGAAGGAGCACTATGGCTGACCACCTGATCAGCACTAAAGAACTCACGGGCCTGCGCGTGCTGACTGCCAAGAAGAGCAAGAAGGATCCGGAGGCCACGCGCCGCCTGGGGAAGGTGCGCGCCTGCGTGTTCCATCCCAAGGAGAAGCGCTGCGTCGGTTTCCTGGTGAAGCGCCCGGACGCGGCGCTCATGTTCCATCGCAGGGACGTGTTCGTGGCCTATGACGGCTACGACTTCGTGGACGGGCGCATCGTGGTGCACGACGACCCGGAGGCTACCGACAAGGACGCCTGCAAGGCCCTGGGCATCAGCTGGGACGACTGCGTCCTATGGGTGGGCCTGCCGGTGATGTGCCAGGATGGCACGGACTTCGGCCTGGTGGGCGATGTGGTGTTCGACGCCCAGACCGGTGCGGTGCGCACGCTGGAGGTCACGGCAGGCGCTGCCGCCAACACGCTGCTCGGCCGCCGTCAGGTGCCGGCCGACCTCATTCGCGGCTTCAAGCGCGGGATGGGCGCGGCGCTCAACGTGGCGGACACCGAGGAGGAGACCATCCGCGGCGCCATCCTGGTTGACGACGCCGTGAAGGGCCTGGCCGCGGAAGGCGGCCTGGCCGAGAAGGCAGGCGAGGCCACGGCCGTGGTGGCCGACAAGGCGCAGAGCGCCCTCGATGCCGCCAAGCCCATGGTGGGGGAGGCTGCCGCTGCTGCGGGGGCCGCCGTGAGCAAGGGCGCCTACGCCACCGGCCGCCAGATCAGCCGTGCGAAGGGCATGTTCGCCGGCTTCAAGGACGAGTACGACAAGGCGGCCGGAAAGGCCCCCGCCCCCGCCCTCGCAGACACCCCCGCTTCTGCCGAAAGCGCCGCCTCCGCTAATCTTGAAGATTGCCTTAATGATGATGTCGAATACGTGTATGTGGATGAAGACGGAAACGTCATCGGCGAAGATGAGCTGGAAGTCGTCTACGTCGACGAGGACGGAAACGTCATCGATCCTGCCGAGGTGGACGACCCCGACGCTCCGCCCGCATCGCGCGCGACGGCAGCGCGCCCATCCTCGAGCGCGGCTGAGGACGCGGCCCGCGCCGTAGGCTCGCACCTCAAGAAGGCCGGCGGCATGTTCGACGCGTTCAAGGAAGAATACGATAAGGCCCGCAAATGACCAAAGACACGCAATCTGATAAGCCCCAGCAGCACAAGCAGACCACCGTCCACGGGCATCCCATGGACTCGGCCAACATCTTCAAGTTCGCGGGGCTCATCGCGTTCTTCGCCGTCATGGTGATCATCGTGGTGCTTGTGTGGCCCTACATCGGTGAGCTGTTCGAGCCTGGCGGGCTCGAGCGCATGCTCCACGACATCCGCGAGGCCGGCGCCGTGGGCTTCCTGCTCGTGCTTGCCATCCAGTTCCTCCAGATAGTAGTAGCCTTCATCCCCGGCGAGGTGGTGCAGGTGGCTGCTGGCATGATCTACGGCCCGTGGGTGGGCGCGCTCATCATCTGGCTGGGCTGCGTCGTCTCCAGCGCGTTCATCTTCCTCCTGGTGAACAAGCTGGGCGCGCCGTTCGTGCGCGCCATGGTGCCCGAGAAGTACATGGGCAAGTTCGAGGCCTTCGAGCAATCCGGCAAGCTGACCACGGTAGTGTTCATCCTGTTTCTCATCCCCGGTATGCCCAAGGACGTGTTCACCTACCTGGTGCCGTTGACCTCGATGCCCCTTAAAACCTTCCTCATTGCGTCCAACGTGGCGCGCATCCCCGGCATCATCGTGTCCACGTATGCAGCCTCTGGCCTGGTGGAGGGTCGGATCGGCGAGAGCATCCTCATCTTCTTGGTTGCTGCCGCCATCGCCGTGGTGGCCATCGTCTTCTACGACCGCATCATGAAGGCGCTGGAGAAGCACACCTCCAAGAAGTAGAGCCAGTTTTTCGCTCTGCGGTGGCACTGATTGGCAGTTTGGTACGGTCCAGAGCGCCCGTGGGGCTTGTTTTGTGCCTTATCCGCGGCGAGTCGAAAACGCGACCTGGGGTTTTGCTGGCGTGGTGGCCTCTGAGGACATCCTGAACCGTACCAAACTGCCAATCAGTGCCATTCCAATCCCAAAAAGTGGCACTGGCGCCCATCGGCGGAAGCGCGTCGGTAGATTTTCCTTGATGGGCGGCGGCGGGCGTTTCGCTTTCGATACAATAGACGGGCTGAATGGTGCTGATGCGCCCGACTGAGGGCGGCCGCAGCGCCGCATCCGAGAATCCTTGAAGGAGGATCACCATGCCCAAGATCACCCGTGATCAGGTTCGTGTCCCGGCCGACGTCATGCCGGACATGCGTGACACCTACGTTGAGAACTATATGAAGGCCACCCGCGGGACCGGCCGTCTCATGCTGTTTGCCTGCGACCAGAAGGTCGAGCACCTGAACAAGGACTTCTACGGCGAGGGCATCGACCTTGCCGACGCCGAGCCCGAGCACCTGTTCAAGATTGGCGACGAGGGCGTCTGCGGCGTGCTCGCCGGCCAGCGCGGCCTGGTCGCGCAGTACGCGAACGACTACCCGGAGATCAACTACCTCATCAAGATGAACTCCAAGACCAACCTGGTGGGCGTCAAGCAGGACGACCCCTATTCCCCGCAGCTGACCGACCTTGACGCGGTGCTGGCCATGCGCGACGCCGGCGTGAACATCGTGGGCCTGGGCTACACCATCTACCTGGGCAGCGAGTACGAGGCCACCATGATGTCCGAGGCGGGCGAGCTCATCGCGCAGGCCCACGCGAACGGCCTGCTCGTCGTGCTGTGGATCTACCCGCGCGGCAAGGCCGTCACCGCCGAGAAGGACCCCGACCTCATCGCCGGTGCTGCGGGCGTGGCCCTGTGCCTGGGTGCCGACTTCGTGAAGGTGAACCCGCCTAAGCCCGAAGACGGCCGTACTCCGGCCGAGGCCCTGAAGATCGCCGCGATGGCGGCTGGCCGCACTGGTCTGGTGTGCGCGGGTGGCTCGACGGTGGACGCCGAGACCTTCCTCACGCAGCTGCACGACCAGATTCACATCGGCGGCGCCTGCGGCAACGCCACGGGCCGCAATATCCATCAGCGCTCGCTCGATGAGGCGGTGCGCCTGACCAAGGCCATCAGCGCCATCACGCTGGCCGACTACTCCGTGGACGACGCGCTGGCGGTGTTCAACGGCGAGAAGGACTTCTCCCTCGAGATGATCTAGCGCCCAAGGCTTGCGATGCGAAGGCGGCCGTCCCGAAACCGGGGCGGCCGTTTCTTTTTGTCAGAGGGGTGTTTCACGTGAAACGCTCGCTGGGCGAAGGCGAGCCGCGAGCGCGCCGGGGGGGCGGGGGTGGCGAAGGCTGTCGGGAGGTGTCTTGGCTCCATCGGCGCGATTCCCGCAAGGGGTCGCGACGGGGGCTCGTGCTCTCTGGGAGGCGAAGAAAAGATGGCGCCCGGAGCGGGATCCCCGCACCCGCCTTCGGTGGGCGCTAGCCCCTCCCTCGCAAGCTCGGCCGGGCGAAGCGTTGAAAACGCGCTACCGGCGCGCTTCCGCCTCGTCGACCCGATTCCCGCGAGGGGTGCTGCGATAGGGGGTGCTTTGCTGTTTGCAGGGCTATCGAAAAGATGGTGCCCGGAGCGGGAGTCGAACCCGCACACCTTTCGGTAGCGGTTTTTGAGACCGCCGCGTCTGCCATTCCGCCATCCGGGCGCAGGACGGCAGTATACCGGAAACCGGATGCACCGTCGAGCGTCCTCCGATCCGATGGCTGAGCCTCGTCCGATGTCTCGCCGTCCTTGCTCTGCCGTCCTGCTTCTCGGCCGTGCCCCGCAGCCTGCTCGTATTCCGCTTGCACGGCGCCCTTGCGCGCGGATAGCGCGACGACTGGGCAACAATCGCGCGCTCATCCTTCTTGTTTTGGCCGGGCGCTCGATAATGGTGACCAGCTATAAGCTTGCGACGGTCGTGCTGCGATCGCGCCTTTGGGCGCTGGCGCGCGGTCGGATCTGCAGGAAATCGAGCGGAAGGATGTCCCATGGACGCACAGGTTTTCAACAAGGCCATCGATCAGTACATCGACGAGCATTGGGAGGAGATCGTCGACGACATAGCCCGCATGGTGGAGGTTCCCAGCTTCGAGGAGCTGGACGAGGCTGCCCCGGGCGCTCCCTTCGGCCCCGGCCCGCGCGCGGCGCTGTCGCAGATTCTCGCCATCGCCGACCGCATGGGCTTCGAGACCACCGACGTCGACGGCTATATGGGATTCGCCGACTTCAAGGGCGCGACCGATACGCAGGTGGGCATCATCGGCCACGTCGATGTGGTGCCGGCGGGCCCTGGCTGGCACTTCGACCCCTTCACCGTCACGCTCAAGGACGGCTACCTCATGGGCCGCGGAACGCTGGACGACAAGGGCCCGGTGGTGGTCACGCTGTGGGCGCTCAAGTTCTGGAAGGACCTGGGTGTCACGTTCCCCTACACCACGCGCTTCCTGTTCGGCGTGAACGAGGAGACGGGAATGGGTGACGTGCCCTATTACCGCGAGCGCTACGCTGATCCGGCGTTTCTGTTCACGCCCGATGCCGAGTTCCCCGTGTGTTACGGCGAGAAGGGCGGCTTCGACGCCACTATCACCAGCAAGCCCCTTGACGGCAGGGTGATCGTCGAACTGACGGGCGGCGCGGCCACTAACGCCGTGCCCGGAACCGCAAGCGCTCTCGTACGCGCGGACGCGGCGGAGCTGCCCGCTGCCGAGCGCATCACCGTCACGCCGGAGGGCGACGGGCTTGCGCGCATCGAGGCTGTGGGGAAGAGCGCCCACGCTGCCACGCCGGAGACCGGCGTCAACGCCATCGGGGTGCTTGTGGACTACCTGCTGGCGAATGGCCTGTGCAGCGCCGACGAGCGCGCCTTCCTGGAGTTCGATCAGAAGCTGCTCGGTCACACGGATGGCTCCGGCGTGGGGCTGGCCTGCTCGGACGAGTACTTCGGCCCGCTGACCGTCATCGGCGGCACCATCGCGCTTGAGGACGGACGCATCGTGCAGACCATGGACAGCCGCTGGCCCACGTCCACCACGCCCGAGGGCATCACGAAGGCCGTCACCTCGCTCACCGACCCCATCGGCGCCACCTTCGAGAACACGCTGCTGATGGATCCGTTCCTGGTGAAGCCGGAATCCCCGCAGATCCAGGCGCTGCTGGGTGCGTATCGCGAGGTCACGGGCGACGAGGAGCGTCAGCCCTTCACCATAGGCGGCGGCACCTACGCGCGCGAGTTCACGAGCGGCGCCAGCTTCGGTCCCGAGCGCACCTGGCAGAAGCAGCCCGACTGGGTAGGCGGCATGCACGGCCCCGACGAGGGCATCAGCGAAGAGGATCTGAAGACGGCCCTGAAGGTATACGCCCTGGCCCTCGACAAGCTGAACGCCATCAAACTGTAGCGGAGCCGAGCGCGGAAGCAGGAGGCGCAGCCCCGCGCCCGCAGATGCGGACAGCAGGCGGGGCGTGCGGCTCCCGGTGGGGCTGTGGGTAGACGTGTGTGAGGCTGCGGACGGCTGGCCTTCACCTTGGGCGCAGGCATGCGGACGGCGGGCGGGGCGTGCGAGCCGTTGGCCTTCGCCCAGGCGAGGGAGGCGTGCGCGGATGGGTGAGCCGCTTCCGCACGGCGCTAGCCGGCGCGCGGCTCCCCTGGGCGGGCCGCGCAGGCTCCCGGCGAGACTGCGGGCAGGCGTGCGATCTCGTGGACGGCCCACCTTCGCTCAGGCGGGGGCGTGCGGACAGCGGACGGCGGCGCGGCTCCCGGTAGGATCGCGGGCAGATGCGGGTGCGGGCAGGCAAGTCGTCCGCAAGGGGCTCTGGCTCGC
>CANSES010000044.1 GCA_947645965.1 uncultured Enterorhabdus sp.
TCGCCGGCGGTGAACCCCGCGAAGGCGAACAGCCCGATGGCCAGGTTCACCCCGGTCAGAAAGCCGATGGCGTCGGCGGGCGCGGGGACGAAGGCCGTAAGGGGTGCGAAACCGCCCTCGCCAGCCAAAGACGCGGCCACCCCGTAGAGGCAGACCGCCATGAGGAAGGGCGCCGCCACGGTGGACAGCCAGCGCAGCCCCGAGAAGCCGATCACTGCCGTGACCAGCATGAGCAGGCCCAGGCCCAAAGCGCAGGCCCATTCGGGGGCCGCGATGCCGAAGGTGGCCGCCAGCATGAGCGACAGCGACGCGCCGCACACGGCCGTCTGCACACCGAACCAGCCCACGGTCACCACGCCCACGATGAGCGACACGGCCCAGCGCGCACCGCCGGCACCGAGGGCCGGAGCCGCCAGCATCGCCGTGGGCGCGCCGGTGTCCGACGCCTGCATCGAGACGAAGCACATATATATGACGATGAAGCCGAAGCCCGCCAGGGTGGCCAGAGCCGAGCCGCCCAGGCCCAGGCCCAGCCCCAAGGCCGCTCCCACCATCAGCGTCGGGGCGCTGAACATGCCCCCGGCGCGGATGATGGCAATGGCCTTCCAATCCTTGCGGTCCGCCTCGTCGACGCACAGATCGGCGCCGAGTCCCTTCGATTCCATGGCGGGCGTATCCCCTTTCCAACTTCTCGCGCGCCGTCCCCACGGCGCAATTCAAACCCTGCCAGCATACCATCGTCACCCCGAGGCCGCCGTTTAGCGACGGGCAGAACCAGGCAGACGGATTCCTTTCCCATTGGAAACACAAATGATAAGCGGGCAAGATATAATTTCTCCATTCTGCATTCAGCAGAAGTACACGTATCGGGGGCGCCGACCGACGGGGAAAGACGACGCGCCGCCGCTTTGAGAGAGAAGGATTGCCTATGACAACTGAAAAGCAATTCGAAGAGGCCGCCGAGGCCGAGAACCGCGACATCGACTACTCGCTGTCGCGCGTTCCCGCCAGCGCCAAGCAGCCGTTCTGGCGCATCCTCTTCATCCGTATCGGCGCCATCTGCTGCGTGTCCCAGCTGATGCTGGGCGCCGCCCTCGGCTACGGCATGACGTTCTTCGACGCCTTCGTCTGCACCATGCTCGGCTCGGTGCTGCTGCAGGTCGTCAGCTGGGCGCTCGGTACCGCCGCGGCCCGCGAGGGCCTGTCCACCAGCCTTCTTTCCCGCTGGTGCGGCCTGGGCAAGGGCGGTTCGGCCCTGTTCGGCGGCGTGGTCGCCATCTCCATGGTCGGCTGGTTCGGCGTGCAGAACTCGGTGTTCGGCCAGGGCATGGCCTCCATCGTGCCCTTCACCGACTTCCTCGGCACCGAGGAGATCATTCCCGGCGTGACCGGCGAGTACATCCTGTGGGCCATCATCACGGGCCTGTCCATCACCCTGCTCGTGGTATTCGGCATCAAGGCCATCGCGAACTTCGCCACCATCTTCGTGCCGCTGTTCGTCATCGTGGTCATCGTGGCCGCCGCCATCGTGCTGCAGGGCCACTCCATCGGCGAGCTCATCGTCGCGGCTCCTCCGGGACCGGCCCTGTCCATCGGCGCGGGCACGACCATGGTCGCCGGCGGCTTTATCGCCGGTGCCATCTGCACCCCCGACTACGCCCGCTTCCTGAAGAACGGCAACCAGGTGTTCTGGATGACGCTCATCGGCACCTTCCTGGGCGAGCTGGGCATGAACCTGTTGGCCGTGCTGCTGGCCAACGCCATGGGCACCGAGAACGTCGTGGACATCATGATGGGCACCTCCGGCATCATCGGCGTGATCATCGTGGTCGCCTCCACCGTGAAGCTGAACGACATCAACCTGTACTCGTCCAGCCTCGGTTTGGCCACCATGATCAACGCGCTGTTCAACAAGGTGTTCAGCCGCAACGCCCTGGTGTGGGCCCTCGGCATCGTGGGCACCGTGCTGTCGGTGGTGGGCATCATCAACTACTTCACGAGCTTCCTCACCCTGCTCGGCGTGGCCATCCCGCCCGTGGCCGGCATCATGGTGGTGGACTACTTCTTCCTGCGCCGCAGCCATGCGGTGCTGGAGGAGACCCGCGAGGCGGGCACCCTGCCCCGCCGCGTGGAGAACTGGAACCCCATCACCATCGTCTGCTGGCTCGTGGGCTTCGGCATCGGCGAGGTGTCCAGCATCTACGCCATCGGCATCCCGGGCCTGAACTCGCTCATCCTGGCGGGTCTGCTGTACTGGGTCGTCATGGTGGTAGCCGCCCGCGTCAAGGGCGTGCAGAACATCACCTTCAAGGAGACCGACGAGGTGTTGTAAGCCGCAGCGCACTGCGCACGCAAAGGGGGCCGGAAACATTTCCGGCCCCCTTTCTTTATGGGATGGAGCAGGGAAGCGAACCGCGCCGCCTAGGGCAGCAGCACGTCGTCGTAGAGCTCGGGACGACGGTCGCGCAGGTAGGGCGGGTAGCGGCCGTCCATGCGGCCCGCGGCCACGTCCGCCAGGTCGATGTCGGCGACAAGCACGCCCTCGCCCTCCCCTTCCAGCTCGGCGATGATGTGGCCGCGCGGATTGCTCACGTAGGAATGGCCCGGCATCACCAGGTCCTCCTCAATGCCGTAGCGGTTCACGCAGGCCGTGTACACCGTGTTCTCCAGGGCGCGGGAGGGGCCGTTCAGATACCAGCCATCCATGTCCTCCTTGCACCAGGCGGCCAAGCACAGCACCAGATCGCAGCCCTTCAGGGCCAGCATGCGGGCCGTCTCCGGGAAGCCCATGTCGTAGCAGATCATGACGCCCACACGGCCGAAGTCGGTGTCGAACACGCCGCCGCCGTTGCCGCCGCGGAAGTAGAAGCGCTCAAGCGCCCACAGGTGCTGCTTGTCGTAGGTGCCCAGCAGGTTGCCCTCCCGATCGATGAACACCGAGCTGTTGTAGGGCACGGCGGTCAGCTCGTGGGTGAGGGCCACGCCGGCGGCCACGTAGCACCCGCCGGCCCGGGCCGCCTCCTGCAGGGCGCGCACCGTGGGACCGTCCACCGGCTCCACCAGATCGCCCAGGATGGGACCGATGGCGTTCAGCTGGTAGCCCGTGGAGAACAGCTCGGGCAGCAGCACCAGATCGGCGCCGGCCTCGGCGGCCTCGGCGATCATCTGGCAGGCGCGCTCGGTGTTCTTGGCGGTGTTGCCCAACTCGGCCTCGAACTGGATGAGGGCGAGCCGCACCGGACGAGATTCAGTCATAGGGTCTCCTTACAGCATCAAATCGCCCACGGCCTTCACGCGGATGCACAGGGCATCGCCGAGGTAGGCCATGGGAATGTCCTCAACTTCGATCACTTCCACCGTGGCCGGATCGGCGCCGGCGGCGATGGCCTCGTCGCAGGCGCGGCGCTTCGACTCCTCAATGGCCTGGGCGCGCGGGGTCTCGGACAGCGAGAACACCTTGGCGATCTGGCCCGACACCTGGGCGATAGCGCTGCCGATGGCGTTGGCCACGCCGAAATGCGGCGGACGCAGCACCGCGCTCGCCCCTTCCAGGGTCTCGGGCGCCAAGATGGAGCCGCCGCCCACGAGCACCACCTTCACGTCGCCGGCCGAGGTCTTCATGGCGTCCACGGCGTCCTCGATGATGCGGACGATCTCGGCGTAGCCGCGCTCCACCAGATCGCCGTCGAGCGAGGCCACGAGCGCCGCGTCGCCCACCTCGGGCGCCAGCCCCCGGGCTACCACGATGTCGGTGGCCGTGACCACGTCGCCGCCGAACACGAGCGCGTCGCGGGTCACGCGGTAGCCCACGGAATCGGGGCCCACGGTGACCGAGCCGTCCTCGGCGCGGCGCACGATGGAGCCGCCGCCGAGTCCCACGCTCACCAGGTCGGGCATACGGAAGTTCGTGCGCACATCACCGATCTCCACGGCCACCATGGACTCGCGGGGGAAGCCATGGGACAGCACGCCCACGTCCGTGGTGGTGCCGCCGATGTCCACGACGATGGCGTCCTTCTCCTGGGTGAGGAACGACGCCCCGCGGATGGAGTTGGTGGGACCGCAGGCGATGGTGAAGATGGGGTAGCGCTTGGCGTAGTCCACCGACATGAGGGTGCCGTCGTTCTGGCCGAGGTACACGGCCACGTCCACGATGCCCTCCGCGGCGAGCGCCTCCTCGAAGCTGTCGGCCGTGGTGCGGGCCACGTCCACCAGGGCGGCGTTCAGGATGGAGGCGTTCTCGCGCTCCAAGAAGCCCAGCGAGCCGATCTCGGAGGACACCGAGATGGGGAAATCCTCGCCGAGCTCGGCGCGCAGCACCTCCACGGCGCGGCGCTCGTGGGCATCGGACACCGGTGAGAACACGCTCGTGACCGCCACAGACTCGAAGCCCTCCTCGCGCACCACGCGGGCCACCTCGCGGATCTCGTCCTCAATGAGGGCGCTGATCTCGCGGCCGTCGAACTCGTGGCCGCCGTGCACCAGAAAGTCGCGCACGCGCATGGCGCTCTTCAGTTCCTCGGGCCAGTCGGCCATGCAGCTGATGGCCGTGGTGGCCGGGGCCCCAATGCGCAGGGCGGCCACCTTGTTCAGGCGGCGGCGCTCCACGATGGCGTTGGTGCAGTGGGTGGTGCCCAGCATGGCGAAGCCGATGTTGGCCGCCGCTTCGGGCCCGATCTGGGAAACCACCTCGTGCATGGCGGCCTTGATGCCGCTCATGACGTCCTCGGTGGTGGGGCTCTTCGTAGAGGCGACCAGGTTCAGGTCGCCGTCGATGATCACGGCGTCGGTGTTGGTGCCGCCCACATCGATGCCCAAGCGCCAGGTGCGCTTCTCCTCTGCCATTATCGGCCTCCTTCCGTCGCCGCCAGTTCCTCGACGGGCACGTAGTCCAAGTCGTAGCCGAAGGCGCGCGGCCCCACGACCGCCAGGCCCTCCGGGGTGCGCCACTGATCGTCGCAGGGCATGCCCACCACCACGATGCGGGCGCCGTACTTCAATCCCTCGGTGGTCACCGGCGTGCCGGATTCCATATCCAGGGACATGATGAGGTCCGGCGAGGTGCACAGGGCCTTCCCGTCGGCCCGGGCGATGATGTTCTCGTTCTGGAACTCGATGACCAGCTCACGGCCCTTGTCGTCATCGAGCCCGGCCACCACGGCGCGGCCACGCACGAACATGCCGTCGGTGTTGCGCTCCACATCGACCACCTTGCCCTTGAACAGGCGGTGTCCGCGGGTGACCTCCAGCACGGCGGCGATGGGGTCGGCGTGGTTCTCGCGGGCCTCGCGCAGGGTGCGGCCGATCTTCTCGCACAGCGTGGGCGTGCCGGGAATGGCGAAGTCCTTCAGCTGGCGGCCGGTGCACATGTAGGAGGCCAGGATGGTGTAGCCGCCCATGACCGAGGTGGCCTGGCGGGCGATGCGCTCGAGCCAGCGGTCGTCGATGGCGCGCACGGTGACGGTGTTGCCCTTCTCGTCGGCGAGCACAGCCGGCTGGCCCTTCACGCCGTTGATGCCGAGGGTGGTCATCTGCAGCTCGGGGAAGGCGCGACCCATCAGATCGCAGTCCACCACGGGAATGCGGCGGGTGGCGCCAAGGATGAACGGGATGGTGGAGTTCACGCCGCCGGCCTCCACGGCGTAGATGGCGTAGGGCTCCACGCCCAATTCCTTCACCATCTCGTCGTAGGTGGCCATGGGCTCCAGGCCGCTGCAGATCTTCTCTACCATAATAGTGGGGGCGCCCATCATCTGGGACACCACCACGACGGCATCGTCAGGCACCTCGTCCGGCGTGATCAGTTCCACGTCGCCGTACTTGCGAATGGCCTCGATGGCCATGAGCTTGCCCACGTACGGGTCTCCCCCGCCGCCGGCGCCCAGCACCGTGGCGCCCAGGGCCATATCCTCGATTTCATCGACTCCGATAAAGCGTCTCATAATGGCA
>CANSES010000045.1 GCA_947645965.1 uncultured Enterorhabdus sp.
CATCTACAACGCCTTCGCCATTTCCGTGGCCGAGCGCACCGGCCAGTTCGGGCTTTTGGCCTCGGTGGGGGCCTCGCGCCGGCAGCTGCGTCGGGCCGTGGCGCTGGAGGCGCTTATCGTGGCGGCTGTCGGCGTGCCGCTGGGGCTTGTGGTGGGCATCGGCGGCTGTGCGGTGACATTTGCGGCCCTCGGCCCGTCGCTGGCCACGATCTTCGGCGCGGCCGAGGTGGGCTTCAACCTGTCGGTGGCGCCGTGGGCTCTGGCGGTGGCGGCCGGCCTCACGGTAGCCACAGTGCTGTTCAGCGTGTTCGTGCCCGCTTGGCGGGCGAGCCGGGTGAACGTCATCGATGCGCTGCGCGGCAACCAGTCGGCCCGGGCTTCCAAACGCGGGGCGGCGCGAGCGGCGCGGGCGGCCAACCCGGCCAAGCTGTGGCGCGGCCGCGGCATCGCCGGGCGCGTGTTCGGCATGGGCGGCCTTCTGGCGCGCATCAACGAGAAGCGTGGCGCGTCGAAGGGCATGGCCGCTTCGGTATCGCTGGCCCTGGCCATCGTGCTGCTCATGACGGCCGGATCGCTGTCCGCGTTTTTGGGGACGCTGACGAAGGTGGCCGGCGGCCCGGTCGATGCGGGCGATGTGGGCGTGGTGGCGATGTTTTCGGACGATACGGTGCCGGGCGGGGATGGGGCCGAGGGCGCGGACGCGGCTGGCAATGCGCCCGGAGCCGAGGGCGCGGACGCTGGCGCTGCTGATGCGAACCCGGCTGCCCTGGCCGATGACGGGCCCCTCACCTTGGAGGCCGTGGTCGAGGCCCGTAACGCCCGCTTCGCCGAAGAGGCCGCGGTCTACGGAAAGGCCTGGGAGGTGCTGAAGACGACGCCGGATGCCGAGCCGGTGGGCTGGCGTCTGGATGGGGGCGTGCCCCTTATCGTGCCCGAGGCCATGGTCGGCGATGCCTTCAAGGCCGATGGGGCCCTGCACGGGGGGCAGATGGCTGACGGCTCCTTTGCCGTGATGGGATCGGTGGTGTACTTGGAAGACGCGGCGTTCGACCGCTGCGTTGCCGACGCGGGGCTGAACCCCGCCGACTTCCGCGACCCGACTGAGCCGCGGGCCCTGGGGCTGGGGAAGGCCTATGGGAACAACGGCGCCGTGTACGAGCTGCTCGACGTGCTTACGGCTACGGGCACGGTGCAGGCGCTGACAGCCGGCCTCTACGAGGGCGAGGTCGTGTCTGGGTTCGCCGTGGCCTATGAGGCAGACGGCGCGAACGGCGCGGGCTTCGGCTTTGTGCCCTACGTGTTCGAGCCTGATGGGGCTGACGGTGGGATGACGCGCAACCTCGATCCGGCCGATGTGGAGACGGCCACGACCCCTGTAGAGGTTGTCGCTGTGCTGGACGAGGCTCCCGAGCTGGTGGGCATGTACGGAGAATCGGTGCAGCTCATTGTGCCCATGTCCCTGGCGGCCACCCACAGCCTCGGTATCATCGACCCCACCTTCCGCGCCTCCTTCGACGCGCCAGAGGGCCGTTCGGGCGAGGTGGGGGACGACTTGGTGAACGCGGCGGGCACCTTCTTCCACGACGAGGCTCCCTTCGAGGTGGCGTTCCTCGCCATGAACGACTATGCGGGTGATGTTGCCAGCAACCAGACGCTGGCCATGGTCGTCAACGTGTTCTGCCTGCTGTTCACGGTGATCCTGGCGCTCATCGCCATGGCCAACGTGTTCAACACGGTGACCAACGGGCTCATCCTGCGCCGCCGCGAGTTCGCCGTCATGCGATCGGTGGGGCTTTCCAACCGCCAGTTCCGCGCCATGATCGTGGACGAGTGCGTGGCCTGGTGCGCTCGAGGCCTCGTGCCGGGCGTGCTGCTGTCGCTTGTGGTGTCCTGGCTGCTGTGGCTAGCGGTGTCCGGCTCTCTGTCGGGCCTTTCCTTCATGGTGCCCTGGGCCTATGTGGCCCTGGCCTTCGCCATGACCGCGGCGGCCGTGGGCATCTCGGTGGCCTACGGCATGCACCGCTGCAAGGCCGATAACGTCGTGGAGGCCCTGCGCATGGACAGCGTGTAGGAGTTGCCTTCCCTGCCAGGGCGCGGTGCCGATTGGGGGCGGGCTGGGACCCGCCCCCACGGGTGGGCTACCCCTCCGATACGGCCTTCGCCGAAACGGCCTTTGCGGGGGCGGCCTTCAGGCCGCCCTTGCGGTATCCGTACCGTCCCGAAAGCGCGATCATGAACGTGGCGGCCACCAGGCAGGTGACCCCATCGGCCAAGGTGACCGACAGCCAGATGCCGTCGATGCCGAAGATCATCGGCAGCACGATAACGGCCGTCACCTGGAACACCAGCGTGCGCAGAAACGAGATGAGCGCCGAGACCAGTCCGTTGTTCAAAGCCGTGAAGAACGCCGAGGCGTACATCGCAAACCCCATGAACAGGAAGCAGAGGGCGTAGAGCTTATAGGCCTTCACCGTCAGGTCCAGCAGGGCCGCGTCGTAGCTGACGAAGATGGCCGACAGCGGGGCCGCCAGCACTTGGCCCAGCAGGAACATGACCACGCTGGCCACGGATATGAGCCCCAGGCTCTTCCACAGAAGCGAGCGCATCTCGCGGTGGTTGCGCGCGCCGTACTGGAAGCTCATGAGCGGCGATGAGCCGATGGCGTAGCCCATGAACACCGCCGAGAAGATCATCACCGTGTACATGATGACGCCGTAGGCTGCCACGCCGTCCTCGCCGATGAAGCGCAGAAGCTGCCAGTTGTACAGAATGCCCACGAGGCTCATGGCGATATTGGTGACCATCTCCGACGAGCCGTTGGCACAGGCGCGCCCGATGACGGACCAGCGCAGGTGCGGGCGCACGAAGTACAGGGGCGTGGAGCGCTTGCGGGCGAAGTACAGAAGCGGGATGCCGCCGCCGATGAGCTCGCCGATGTTGGTGGCCAGGGCCGCGCCGGGCAGTCCCCAGCCGAACAAGCCCACGAACAGGAAGTCCAGGACAATATTCGCGACGCCAGCGGCCACGATGACGAGGAAGCCGTACTTGGGCTTGCCCGCCGTGACGAAGAAGCTCTGGAAGGCGTACTGCAAGATGAAGAACGGCATGGAGATCATCATCATGCGCCCGTAGAGCGTGGCGTCTTTGGCCATTTGCCCGGTGGCGCCGAGCACGGCCGCAGTGGGCTCCATGAAGAACCAGCCGCCCACGGCCAGCACGCTGCCCAGCACGAAGGCGAAGATGATGAGCAGCGAGAAGTGGCGCCGGGCGCGGGCATTATCGCCTTCGCCCAAGGTCTTGGCCACGAGCGCGCTGCCGCCGGTGCCGATCATCATGCCGAAGGAGGCGAGCATCATCACGGGCGGCAGGATGAGGTTCACGGCAGCCAGGGCCGTCTTGCCCGCGTAGTTCGACACGAAGAAGCCGTCCACGATGGTGTAGCACGAGGTGAAGATCATCATGGCGATGGTGGGCAGCGTGAACTTGATGAGCGCGCTGGTGGAGAAGTGCTTGGACATATCCACGGACATGGGAAAACCTTTCAGAATAGTGCGATGGTGCGGGGGGGTGCCAGGGCCGGCGAGCGGGGTGCGGATCGGGCGCTCGGCGGGCCCCGAGCGAACGGGCGGGCGCCGGCTAGCGGAAGGAGAGGGCCGACAGCCTCGTGTCGAGCGCGTCTATGTAGCGTGCCATGGCCTCCGTGAGCCAGCGCTGCTCCTCGTCGCTGAAGATGGCCACGGCATCGCGCTCGGCGGCGAGCACCGCGCGGATGGGCTCCGCGTACTCGCTGCAGCCGCGCTCGGTGAGGAAGGCGCGCATGGTGCGGGGGCTGTCCCCGCGCAAGGCGATGAGCCCCTTGGCCTGCAGACGCTTCACCGACGAGTGCACGGTCTGCTTCGAGGAGAACCCGCGCTCGCATAGCTGCTTCTGGGTGAGGCCGTCCTCTTCCATGAGGGCGTACAGGATGTCGAAGGCGCAGTCGGCCAGCCCCATGCGCCAGGCGGTCTGGCGGTACAGCTCGTCGGCGCGGCGGTAGAAGTCGTCGATGGCGCGGATGGTCTCCGCGGTGCGCTCGGGGGTGGCTGCGGTGCTGGTCTTCGGTGCGGCGGTCATAGGTTCCTCGAAACAAAAATGGTCTGATTTCGGACTAACGAGTTCGCTAGTATAGTCCGAAATCAGACCAAAGCAAGAGATTCACAAGGTTTTCAGAAGGGGCTTAGAACTCCCGTCCCTCGTAGAGCTTGGCGGATAGGAAGGCGCTGGCGATGTAGAGGATGGCGACGGCGGCCAAGGTCGCGCCAGCGGCGACGAGGTAGTTGCTGCCGGTGTCGAGCCACGCGACGAGATCGCTCACGAGGCCGTTGGCGAACAGGTAATCGGCATCGAAGAAACTCACGCAACCGGCGATGACGATCACCACGACGAGGGGCACAATGCGGGCGGCCTTGGTCATGCCGAAGCGCATGATGAGCGGCAGCGCCACGACCATGGCAATCATGACGATGCCCACGGAGCCCGCCGTGGCGCCCACGATGGCGGCCGGCGGGTTCTCGGCGGGCGCGAGGCTTTCGGGCACCCAGGCGGCGGGCAGCAGGCCCATCACGGCCAGCAGCGCGAAGGAGAGCGCCAGGGAGAAAACGAAAGCGAGCACCGTGGCGATGGCAACGCTGGCGTAGCGACCGAACACCACCTGGCGGCGCGTGATGGGCAGCGTGAGGCGGAAGCGTTCCCAGCCGTTCTGCTCGTCTAAGGCAGCCAGCGAGAACAGGCACATGAACGGTATCATGGCGCCGATGGCGGCAGAGGTGCCCACGGCCCCCATCACATAGCTCATGAACAGGCTGACGACCAGGCAGATGCCGACAAGTTGCAAAAGCGCGCTGCGCAGGGCGGCGAAGTCGGATACGATCATCGTTTTCATCGGGATTCCCCCTTCAGAGTCAGCGTCATGTAATCTTCGATAGTAGCTTTGTCCACCACCAGGTCGGGGAAGGCGCGGGCGACAGCGAAGCGGTCGGGCACGAGCACGTCGGTGCCGTAATCGTGCCGCATCACGTGGGCTGCGCCGGGGGCCACAACGCCGCTGGCCAGGAGCGTCTCCACCTCGGCAGCGCGGCAGCGGGCCACGCCGGCCTCGTCGGTGATGACGTCTTTCGGGGAGGTGAACACGATGGCGCCGTTGTCCACGCAGACGATCTCGTCGGCGATCTTCTCCAGGTCGGAGGTGATGTGGGTGGACATGAGGATGCCGCGATCGCCCTCGGCCACGAAGTCGCGCAGAATATCGAGCACCTCGTCGCGGGCTATGGGGTCGAGCCCTGCCGTGGCCTCGTCCAGCACGAGCAGCTCGGGATGGTGGGCCAGGGCGAAGGCCAACGTCAGCTTCATGCCCATGCCGCGCGACAGCT
>CANSES010000046.1 GCA_947645965.1 uncultured Enterorhabdus sp.
GTCCCGACGGAGCCCGTTGACCCGGCTGAGCCGACCGATCCCGTGAAGCCGGTTGAGCCGACCGTCCCGACCGATCCGGCGGATCCCTCTGAGCCGGCCAAGCCAGGCGACCAGACCGATCCCGTGAAGCCGGCCGACCCGGCCAAGCCGGCCGATCCCGCGGACAAGACCGACCCCGCCGACCCCAAGGATCCGGAGGCCGAGGATCCGGCCAAGCCGGCCGACCCCGAGGCTCCCAAGGCTGAGGCCCCCGACGCCGAGGCGCCGGCCGAGGTCGTCGCGCCCACCGTCCCGACGCCTCCGGCGCCCGTGACGCCGGCCGACCCGCCGGCGGCGGAGAACCCGTCCTACCCGTCGTGGTCCTACAACGGCGATACCACCTACACGCCGAAGCACTACACCCACGATCTCACCACCGAGAAGTTCATCGCCATGATCGGCGAGCAGGCGCGTGAGATCGGCCAGGAGCGCGACCTCTACGCGTCCGTCATGATTGCCCAGGCCATTCTCGAGTCTGCCTCGGGCAATTCGATGCTGGCCAAGGCGCCGAACAACAACCTCTTCGGCATCAAGGGCTCCCACAACGGCGAGAGCGTCCTCATGCGCACCGCCGAGGACGACGGCACCGGCCTCATCTACTTCATTCTGTCGGACTTCCGCAAGTACGACACGGTGAAGGACTCCCTCAACGACTACGCCGACCTCATGTGCGAGGGCCTCGACGGCTTCTATGCGCCGGTGTGGAAGTCCAACGCCCCCACCTTCGTGGACGCCACGGACTACCTGGAGGGCCGTTACGCCACCGACACCCAGTACTCCGAGAAGCTGCAGGACATCATCGAGACCTACGATCTGACCCGCTTCGACGAGCCGCTGGACTACGAGATGGTCTCCACCTTCGAGTTCCCGGTCATTGATCCGGAAACCGGCAAGGAGATGCTCGACCCCATCACCGGCGAGGTGATCATGGAGCAGCGCACGCTCGCTGACCTGGTGGCCGAGGCCACGTCCCACCTGGGCACCCCCTACCTGTGGGGCGGCACCACCCCGGACGGCTTCGACTGCTCTGGCCTGGTGCAGTACTGCTACCGCGAGGTTCTGGGCGTCGAGATTCCGCGTACCACCTACTTCCAGTGCCTGGTGGGCGAGGATGTGGACTTCGAGGACCTGCACATGGGCGACCTGCTGTTCTTCGATCGCCAGTCCGACGGCGTGGGCCACGTGGCCATGTACCTGGGCGACGGCTACTACATCCAGGCGCCGCACACGGGTGACGTGGTGAAGATCACCGCCATGGAGGATCAGATGCCCACCTTCGCCAAGCGCGTCATCGAGACGCGCCCGGTGACCGACCAGGTCATCACCGACCTGGTGGAGGATCCGATGACTCCCGTTGCCGACCTCTTCGTCCTGGGCAAGGACAAGGGCTCTGCCAAGCTGATGTCCCAGCCGCTGCAGCGCCTGGCGCAGTTCCTGTCCTAAGCACACCTGCTTTCAGCCGCTCCTCCCCCGGGGACGCGGCCGTGGGCCCCGCCTCGCTCTCTGCTGAGCTGGCGGGGCCCTTCTTTTTGCCCCACTCGGCGGAAAAGGCGGTGGACGTTAGTTCGTTGGAGTAAAATGCGGTGTCATCTGGAAGAGGGTCCAAGAAGGGAGCGCAAGATGGACATCACCGAAGTGGACTACATTTGGAAGAACGGGGAGCTGGTTCCGTGGGCTGAGGCCACCACGCACGTGCTGTCGCACTCCCTGCACTACGGGTCTGGTGTCTTCGAGGGTATCCGCTGCTATAAGGACCCCGACTCCGACCGCAGCTTCGTGTTCCGCCTGCGCGACCACATGGGGCGTCTGCACCGCAGCTGCAAGATCGCGTTGATCGATCTGCCCTACACGGTGGACGAGCTGTGCGAAGCCACCCTCGAGGTCATTCGCGCGAACAAGCTGCCGTCCTGCTACATTCGCCCGCTCGTGTATCGCGGCTACGGCGTCATGGGCGTCGATCCCAGCGGCGCGCCGACCGATGTGGTCATCGCCGTGTGGCCGTGGGATGCCTATCTGGGCCCCGAGGCGTTGGAGAGCGGCGTGTCCGTGGGCGTGTCCTCGTGGCGTCAGCGCTCCAACAATGCCATCCCGCCGGCGGTGAAGGCCACCGCGTCCTACATGAACTCCATCCTGGCCAAGCTGGAGGCCAAGGAGCACGGCTACGCTGAGGCTATCATGCTGAACGAGGACGGCCTGGTCTGCGAGGGCACGGGCGAGAACCTGTTCGTCGTGCGCGATGGCGTGCTCTCCACGCCGCCGCTCTCCGACGGCCTGCTCGAGGGCATCACGCGCGACACGGTGCTCTGCCTGGCCGAGGATCTGGAGATTCCCGCCATCGAGGAGAGCCTGACCCGCTGCGACCTCTACGTTGCCGACGAGGTGTTCATGACCGGCTCTGCTGCCGAGCTGACTCCCATCGGGGCCGTGGACGGCCGCGAGGTGGGCAAGCCGGGCCCGGTCACCCGCGCCCTCCAGGAGCGCTTCTTCGCTGTGGCCTACGGTCGCGTGGAGGAGTACACTGACTGGCTGACGGAGGTCTAAGGCGCGGTGAGTCGCCGCATCCACACCTATGACAGCACGCTGCGCGACGGTGAGCAGTGCGAGGGCATCACGCTCTCGCTTGAGGACAAGCTGCGCA
This sequence comes from uncultured Enterorhabdus sp., assembly GCA_947645965.1. The sequence continues at coordinate 2,678 of CANSES010000046.1, forward strand.
TCGTCGAGCGGCTCGACGCCTTTGGCATTGACTACATCGAAGGCGGCTTTCCCGCGTCCAACCCCAAGGACATCGCGTTCTTCCGCCAGGTGCGGGAGCTTTCCTTGGCCCACGCGCAGATAGCCGCCTTCGGATCGACCTGCCGCAAGGGCGTGGCCGCGGCCGACGATCCGGGGCTGGCCGATTTGCTGGCCTGCGGGGCGCCCGTGGTCACCATCGTGGGAAAAACCTGGGATGCCCAGGTCACTCGCGCGCTTCAGACCTCGCTTGAGGAGAACCTGCGGATGATAGCCGATTCCGTGGCCTACCTGAAGGCCGCGGGGCGGCGCGTTGTGTTCGATGCCGAGCACTTCTTCGATGGCTACAAGGCCAATTCCGCCTACGCGCTGGCGTGCCTGCGCGCGGCCTCTGAGGCCGGTGCCGACTCGATAGACCTGTGCGAGACCAACGGCGGGGCGCTCCCCTTCGAGGTGGAGGAGGCCGTCGCGGCCGTCGCAGCCGCCCTGCCGGAGCAGGCGCTCGGTATCCACTGTCACAACGATTCCGGTTGCGCGGTGGCCAACACCCTGGCCGCGGTGCGCGCCGGCGTCACGCAGGTGCAGGGCACCGTCAACGGCATAGGCGAGCGCGTGGGCAACACCGACCTGCTCACGGTCATCGCCGACCTGGAACTGAAGATGGGCGCCGCCTGCGTGGGGCCCGACCGCCTGCGCGACCTGACCGGCGTGGCCCAGTACGTGGCCGAGCTGTGCAACGTGTCGCTGCCAGCTCATCATCCCTACACGGGCGCTTCGGCCTTCGCCCACAAGGGCGGCCTGCATGCCAGCGCCATCGCGCGCTTTCCCGAGGCCTACGAGCATGCACGTCCCGAGGCCGTGGGCAACAGCGCGCGCATGCTCGTGAGCGAGCTTGCGGGAAAGGCGTCGCTCGTCCAGAAGGCGGCGTCGCTCGGCCTTGACTTGACGGTGCCTGACGTGGACGTGCAGGCGGTACTCGACGACATCAAGCGGCGCGAGGCGGCCGGCTACTCCTACGAGGTGGCCGACGGGTCGCTCGCCCTGCTGCTCATGCGTCACTTGGGGGATTACCGCCCCGCCTTCACGCTGGAGAGCTTCCGGGTCATCGTGGATGATCACGAGGATACGGGCGCGCTGGCTAAGGACGCCATGTCCGAGGCCACCGTCAAGATTCACGTGGGCGCCCGCCGGTTCGTCTCCACGGGTGAGGGAACCGGCCCCATCGGCGCGCTCGACAACGCTCTGCGGCTTGCCATCAGCGAGTCGTATCCGCAGGTGGCCGCCATGGAGCTGATCGACTACAAGGTGCGCTTGCTCGACGAGAGCCAGGGAACGGACGCCATCACCCGCGTCACCATCACCTCCGCAGACGCCTGCGGAACCTGGGGGACGGTGGGGGTGTCGGAGAACGTCATCGAGGCGTCGTGGAACGCGCTCGTCGATTCCATAGAGTACGGCCTGGTGCGCGCGGCGCACCGCGGGAGCCTTGAGCGCCCGGCGGCCGCTTCCGCAGAGGAGTGATCTGACCATGAGCGACATTCGCACGAAGGACGTTGACGACCTGCTGGCCGTGCTGGCGGCCCTTGACGATGAGGACACCGTGTTCACCTTGTTGGAGGACTTGTTCACCATTCGCGAGATTCGCGAGACCTCTCAGCGCCTGGCTGTGGCGCGGCTGCTTGCGGCGGGGAAGTCCTATGCCGCCATCGAGGAGGCCACCGGGGCGTCGGCCACCACCATCGCCCGCGTGTCCAAGTGCTTGAGCTACGGCAGCGGCGGCTACCGCGCCGCGCTCGACGTGCTCGAGGGAAAGTGAGGAAGCCGTGACCGTGCTGTTCGTGAATGCCTGCCTGCGCAACGAGGAGTCGCGCACCTTGGGCCTGTGCCGCGAGTACTTGGAGGGCATCGACGGCGTGCAGGAAGTGAACCTGGGCCAGATGCGCCCGGAGCCCTTCTATGCGGAATCCGTCGCCTACCGCGCTCAGCTGGAGGCAGCGGGCGTTTTCGACGACCCGGTGTTCGACCTGGCCAAGCAGTTCGCGGAGGCCGATGAGATCGTCGTCGGCGCGCCGTACTGGGACCTGTCGTTTCCCGCAGCGCTCAAGGTGTACCTCGAGCATGTGAGCGTGTGCGATATCACCTTCCACTACACCGATGACGCCCGCTGCGAGGGCCTCTGCCGCGCGCGGCATCTCACCTACCTCACTACCTGCGGCGGCTCGGTGGCCGGTGCCAACTTGGGCTATGAGTACCTGTGCGGTATCGCCCGCATGTTCGGCATCCCCGAGGTGCGCTTCGCCGTCGCCGAGAACCTTGACGTGCGCGGTATCGATGTCGAGGCGCAGCTCGCCGAGGCGCGCGAGAAGGTAGCCGCCCTCAAGGCTGCCCGCTAGTTAGCGCTTCGTTCTGGTGGGGCCCTGCGG
>CANSES010000047.1 GCA_947645965.1 uncultured Enterorhabdus sp.
TTGGCGGCCTGCACCGACACGAGCACCGTATCGGGAGTGAGGGCCTCTTCCAGGACGCGGGCCTCGATGAAGCCCTGGCGGTCGGGGCGCAGGTAGGTGACCGAGACCCCCTCGGCCTCCAGGCGGCGGCAGGGCGCCAGCACGGCATCGTGCTCGATGGCGGTGGTGATCACGTGGACGGGACGGCCGCTCTGGCCCGCCAGGCGGCGGCGCTCCCGGGCCGCGGCCACCAGGCCGATCACGGCCGCGTCGTCGGCCTCGGTGGCCCCGGAGGTGAACACGATCTCGTCGGGGCGCCGGGCGCCCAGGGCCGCGGCGACGCGGCGCCGAGCCCCTTCCAGCTCGTCGAAGGCCGCCCGGCCCAGGCCGTAGAGCGCGTTGGCGTTGGCGTTCACGGCCAGATTGGCGGGGCCGGGCACCTGGAAAGGCTCCATGGCCCGGGCCGCCTCCTCGCAGAGGGGGGCCGTGGCGGCGTAATCCAGATAGACGGGAAGCTGCGCGTCCATGGGCCCTACGCCTCCCCGCCGGCCAGGGCGGCCAGGCGCGCCTCGTCGGCCGCGGCCTGCACCGCCTGCAGGGCCCGGGCCGGATCGTCGGCCTTGAACACGGCGTTGCCGCAGACGAGCACATCGGCGCCGGCGGCCGCCACGAGCGGGGCCGTGGCCACGCCGATGCCGCCGTCCACCTGGATGAGCATCCCGTCGTTGCCGGCCGCCCGGGCCCGGGCCGCCACCTCGGCCACCTTCAGATCGGATCCGGCGATGTAGCTCTGACCGGAGAAGCCCGGCTCCACGGACATCACCAGCGCCATATCCAGATCGGCGATGACCGGCGCCAGGGCGGATACGGGGGTCTTGGGCTTCAGGGCCACGGCGGCCTTGCAGCCGGCCTCGTGGATCATGGCCACGGCGCGCACGAGCTCCTCCTCGGTGAGCACCTCGGCGTGCACGTTCACCAAATCGGCCCCAGCCTCGATGAACCAGGGGATCTCAGTCAGCGGGTTGTCGATCATGAGGTGCACGTCGCAGACGAGCGCAGTGGCGGGTTTGAGCTGCTTGAGCAGCGGCACGCCCATGGTCAGGTTGGGCACGAAGTGGCCGTCCATCACGTCGATGTGGACGAAGCCGGCCCCGGCCTCCTCGATCATGGCGATGTCGACGCCGAGGTGCATGAAGTCGGCCGACAGGATGGACGGGGCGATTTTCACCGGTTGGTACATGATGGGCATCCTCATCTCGCGAAGTTCCAGTGACGCTATTTTAGCGCACGGGCCCCCGCGCGGCAGCGTATAATGGCCTCCAGCGGCAAACCTGCACCCCAAGAGCGAGGAGCACCCTTGGCCCGCGACGAGCGCACCTTCTTCACCTACCCCACCGCCTTCGGCCCCGTGACCATCGGCGCCGACGGGCCGGCCGTCACCGCCGTCGTGCTCGGCGAGGCCCCCCTGCCCGGCACGGCCCGCGCCACCGCGGCCACCACCTCCTGCGCCAACCAGGTCATGGAATACCTCGCCGGCAAGCGCACCGCCTTCACCGTGGCCTGCGCGCCGACGGGCACCGATTTCCAGCGCACGGTGTGGCGGGCCCTGGCGAACATCCCCTACGGCCAGACGCGCACCACCCGCGAGATCGCCGCGGCCATCGGCGCGGCCGATGCCTACCGCGCCGTGGGCGCCGCCGTGAAGAAGAACCCCCTGGCCCTGCTCATTCCCGCCCATCGCGTCGTCAGCGCCACCGGCAAGCCCGCCGGCCCCGTGGAAAGCGCCCTGCTGAACCTGGAACAGCAGAATACGCGGTAGCGTTCGCCGGCGCCCGGGGCGTCTGCGAAGTTCTCTGAACACTACTATGAAAAAGCGCCCCGAAGGGGCGCCCATAAAAGCATGAAGGAGCGCAGCGCCTGAGCGAAGCGAACAGCGAAGCGGGTACTTCGCGGACGCCCCGGGCGCCGGCGAACGCGGACGGGCAGAACGCCGCCCTACTTCCCCATCGCCTCGTCTTGCAGGGCGTCCAGCTTCGCCATGCACTCGTCCACCGAGGCGCCGGCCAGAAGGTCGCGCACGATGAGGCACACGTTGCCCCACTGCTCCACGTCCATGCCGGCGTTGGAGGCCAGCACGTAGGTGTCGGCCTGCACCAGATCGTTCAAGGGCCGCAGCGATTCCCCGCAATCCACGACCACGTTCTTCGACGGCGAGATGACGCGATTGGTCTCGGCGTACAGCTGCAGCGCCTCGTCGGACAGGATCACGTCCATCACCGCCAGGGCCTCATCGCGGTGCTCGGCCTCAGCGCCCACCCCGTAGCCGGTCATGGACAGCACCGGCATCGGTCCGCGCTCGCTCGGAAAACCCACCACCTCCATGGTGAAGGAAGGGTTGCCGTAGGCGGTATCGGTGTTCGCCGCGCCCCAGTAGGCCATGACGATCGGGCACTCCCCCGCCATGAAGTCGTCGCCCTCGCCGGTCCCTTCGAAGGCCTCGCTCTTCAGCGCGTTCTCCGCATCGATGTAGCCGGCATCCATCAGCGTCTTCAAAAACTCGAAGCCCGGGCGCATATAGTCGCTGTAGCGGGCCTCGCCGGCGTTCAGGGCCGCCACTTCGGCCTCGATATCGCCGCCGTTGTACAGATCGGCGTAGGCCTGGGCGAAGACGAAGGTCTCCAGCCACCAGCGGTTGGCGCCCACGGGCGTATCGTAGCCCTTCTCCTTCAGCACGCGGCACGCCTCCAGGAACTCCTCGGGGGTGTTCGGCACCGCCAGCTCGCAATCGTCGAAGATGTCCTTGTTCACGAACAGGCCGTAGGCCACCACCTCCTGGGGGATGGCCACCAGCTTGCCGTCCACCGTGTTGGCGGCGCGTACCTCCTCGCGCAGGTTCTGGGCGCAGGCCAGATCCGAAAGATCGGCCAGCTTGCCCTCCGAGCCCAAAGCCACGATGGCATCGGTGTTCAGCAGGTACAGGTCGTCCTTGTTGCTGCGCACCCGTTCCAGGCAGACCTCGTCGTAGGTCTTGTCCTGGTAGTCCTCGGCCGTGTAGGTGCGGTAGGCCATGGTCAGGCCCAGTCGTTCCTCAGCCATGGCCATGGTGAGATCGCTGGCGGTGCGGGCCGTGTTGTCGGCATCGGGCTTGGCCTTCTCCATGGGACTGAAGAAATCGACCGTGGTGCCGGCAGCGTCGCCGTCCTGCACGGCCAGGTTCCGGGCGCCATCGCCGGCCGCACAGGCCGTCAGGGCCGCGCACAGCAGAGCCGCAGCGATCAGGGCACCCGCGCGGCGGACGCGAACGGGGAAACGAGCGCTCATGGACGTCCTTTCTCGACATAGAGGTCGACGACCCGCTTCAGGTCGGCGATCTCGAGGGGTTTCGCCACATGGGCGTTCATGCCGGCGGCAAGAGCCGCCTTCTCATCCTCCACGAAGGCATCGGCAGTCATGGCGATGATGGGGATGGTGCGGGCGTCGGGGCGATCCAGGGCGCGGATGGCGCGGGTCGCGGCATGGCCGTTCATCACGGGCATCTGCACGTCCATGAGGATGGCGTCGAATTCCCCGGGCTCGCAGGCCTCGAAGCGCTCCACGGCGAGCTGGCCGTTCTCCTCGATTTCCACCGTGGCGCCTTCCAACTCCAAAAGCTCGGTCAAGATGCCGGCGTTCAAGAAGTTGTCCTCGGCGGCCAGGAAGTGCTTGCCCTGCAGCACAGTGTCGTAGGCCGCGGCCTCGGCCACCTCTCCCGCCCCGGCGATGTCCTCGATCTTGTGCTTCAAGGTGGACAGGAAGAAGGGCCGCGCCAGCACGCCCGTGCACACCGGCAGCGCCACATCCTCCTCAATGTCGAAGTGATGGTTCACCACGAACACCACCGGTACCGGCGTCTCTGCATCGGGGGCCGCAACGGCCCGCAGGGCCTCGGCCGTGGCCGCGGCGTCCTCGTCCAGGCGGTCGCAGCACAGCAGCAGCGCCTGGTAGCCGCCCGTCCCGGCCGCGGCCTTGGCGAGCGCGAAGGCCTCGGGCACCCCCTCCGCCACATCCACGCGCACGCCCGTGCCCTCCATCTGAACCTGGGCGATCTCGCGGCCGGCGGCGGTGGGGTCCACCACGAGCATGGCGCCGATTTCCCGCTGGCTCCAGAAGAAGCCCTGCACCTGCTCGTCGGGGATGCGCAGCTCCAGATCGACCCGGAACAGCGAGCCGACCCCTTCGGTGCTCTCGGCCTCGATGGTGCCGCCCATGAGCTCCACGAGGCTCTTGGTGATGGACATGCCCAGACCCGTGCCCTGCACCTTGTTGGTGGTGCTGTTCTCGGCCCGCGTGAAGGAATCGAAGA
>CANSES010000048.1 GCA_947645965.1 uncultured Enterorhabdus sp.
CCGGGGTGAACCTGGCCATCGGGCTGTTCGCCTTCGCGGGGTTCACCGCCGGCGATATCGCGCGGTTCGCCCGCACCCGCCGCGACGCGGTGCTGTCCTGCGTAGTGGGCGTGCTGCCCGCGGCCCTGGTGGCGCTCGCCTGCGCGGCGGCTTTGGCCATCGTGACTGGCGAGGGAGACGTGGCGGTGCTCATGAACTCCATCGGCCTTCCCGTGGTGGGGCTTTTGGCCCTGGTGCTGTCGGCCTGGACGGTGAACGCGAGCAACGTGTACTCCGCCGGCCTCGGCTTCGCCGTCATGCTCGGCCGCGACGAGAGCGGCAGCAAGGTGACGACGCTCGTGTCGGGCATCGCCGGCATCGCCCTGGCCTTAGGCGGCATCCTGGGGCAGTTCGAGATGTTCCTGTCGTTTCTGTCGGCCACGGCCCCGGCCCTGGCCGGCGCGGTGGTGGCCGACTACTGGATCGTGCGCCGCGGACGGCCCGAGAACGTGGAGCTCGTCGAGGGCTTCTCGGCGCCCGGCGTGGCGGCCCTTGCGGCGGGCGTGGCCGTGGGCCTGGTCACGGGTGGCGCCTTCGCCGCGGTGCCGGGGCTGGCCTTTCTCAGCCTGTCTGTCTTCCTGGGGCCGGTGAACGCGCTTGCAGCCTCGATACTTTCCTACACCCTGGTCTACTACGCCACGGGTCGGCGCCGTTTCACGGGGCCGGTGCGCTGGCACACCCCCGATACTTCCACGGCCCGTCGCGCCGAGCGCGCCGCGGCCTGCGATACCGCTTTGGACTTCGAACCTGAGAGGGAGGCTTTATGAGAGAGATCGATCTGAACGACATCGAGGACATCGCCCTCGGCGCGACGCTGCTGGGCGCCGGCGGGGGCGGCGACCCCTACATCGGCAAGCTGACGGCCATGGCCGCCGTGCGCGAGTGCGGCCCGGTGCGGCTCATCGGCGCCGACGAGCTGCCCGATGACGCCTTCGTGGTGCCGAGCGCCTCCATGGGCGCGCCCACCATCCTCACCGAGAAGGGGGTGGGGGCCCACGAGTTCCACCGCCTCTTCGACATGGTGGGCATGTTCTTCAATCGCCCGGTCTACGCCACCATGCCCGCCGAGGCCGGCGGCGTGAACTCCATGCTGCCCATCGCCTGCGCCGCGCGCCTCGGCATCCCCATGGTGGACGCCGACGGCATGGGCCGCGCCTTCCCCGAGCTGCAGATGGCCACCTTCGCCATCGGCGGGGCCAGCGCGAGCCCCATGGCCTTCATCGACGAGAAGGGCAACGCCGGGGTGCTGTCCACGGTGACGAACAAGTGGACCGAGGATATCGCCCGGGCCGCCACCACCACCTGCGGCGGCACGCTCACCATCGCCCTGTACTGCATGGACGCCCCCACGGTGAAGGCCTTCGGCGTCCACGGCATCGTGACGCGGTCCCAGAATCTGGGCCGCGCCATCCGCACCGCCAAGGAGGGCGCCGCGGCGGCCGGCATGACCCCCGAGGAGTACTTCCTGCACTTCACCGGCGGCTTCAAGCTGTTCAAGGGCAAGATCGCCGACGTGCTGCGCGAGACGCGCGGAGCCTTCAACTTCGGCCGGGCCGTGCTCGAGGGCATCGGCGAGTACCGCGGCAGCCGCGCCTTCGTCGATTTCCAGAACGAGAACCTGCAGTGCGTGGTGGACGGCGAGGTGCGCGCCACGGTGCCCGACCTCATCTGCCTGGTGGACCCGGAGACGTTCATCCCCGTGCCCACCGACGCGCTCAAGTACGGCAAGCGGGTGCTGGCCGTGGGGCTCACCTGCTTCGACATGTGGCGCACCCCGCGCGGGCTCGATCTGGTGGGGCCGCGCTATTTCGGCATCGACGTGGATTACGTGCCCGTGGAAGAGCTCTGCGGGCAGAAGGGGGAATAGGGCCATGTACAAACTCGGCATCGACGTGGGCGGCACCAACACCGACGCCGTGCTCATCGACGAGCAGGATGCGGTGGTGGCCGCGGTGAAGCGGCCCACATCCGACGATATCTACACGGGCATCATGGACGCGGTGGATGCGGTGCTGGAGGCCAGCGGGGCCGACCGCGCCCTCATCGGCCGGGCCATGCTCGGCACCACCCAGTGCACCAACGCCATCGTGGAGCGGCGCCATCTGGCGCCCGTGGCCGTGCTGCGCGTGGGCGCGCCGGCCTCGGTGGGCATTCCGCCCATGGTGGACTGGGCCGACGACCTGGCCGCGGTGAGCCAGGGCTCGGCCATCATCGAGGGCGGCTTCGAGTACGACGGGCGCCGCCTGGCCGCCTTCGACGAGGAGGCCTGCCGGGCCTTCTTCGAGGACGTGCGCGGCAAGGTGGACGCCGTGGCCCTGTCCTGCGTGTTCTCCACGGTGCGCGACGATGACGAGCGCCGCGCCGCCGAGGTGGCCCGCGGGGTGCTGGGCGAGGGGGTGCACCTGTCGGTGTCCAGCGAGATCGGCTCCATGGGCCTGGTGGAGCGCGAGAACGCGACGATTCTGAACGCGGCCCTGAACGAGGTGTCGCGCCGCTTCACCGAGGGCTTCGCCGAGAGCCTGGCCGCCAAGGGCATCACCGAAGCCGAGGTGTACCTGTCCCAGAACGACGGCACCCTCATGACCATGGAGCACGCGCGGCGCTATCCCATCCTCACCATCGCCTGCGGGCCCACCAACTCCATCCGCGGGGCGAGCTATCTGACCGGGGTGGACGACGCCATCGTCATCGACGTGGGCGGCACCACTACCGATCTGGGCATCCTGTCTCACGGTTTTCCGCGCGAGAGCGGGGTGGCGGTGAACATCGGCGGCGTGCGCACGAACTTTCGCATGCCCGACGTGCTGTCCATCGGGTTGGGCGGCGGGTCGGTGGTGCGCGTGAGCGAGAACACCGACGGCACCGTGAGCGCCACCGTGGGCCCCGATTCGGTGGGCTACCAGATCACCGAGCGGGCGCTCGTGTTCGGCGGCGACACGCTGACCGCCACCGACGTGGCGGTGCGCCTAGGGATGGCCGAGGTGGGGGATCCCGCGCTCGTCGCCGACCTGCCCCTGGCCCACGCCGAGGCCGCCATGGAAGCCATCCGCGCCATGGTGGAGGACGCCATCGACGTGATGAAGGTGTCGAGCGATCCCATCGACGTGGTGCTCGTGGGCGGCGGCGCCATCGTGCTGCCCCAGGACCTGGCCGGCACGCGCCAGGTGCTCGCCCCCGAGCACGCCGGCTGCGCCAACGCCATCGGCTCGGCCCTGTCGAAGGTGAGCGGCACCTACGAGGAGCTGGTGGACTACGATGTGGTGCCCCGCGACGAGGCCCTCGCCGCTGCCCGCGCCGCCGCTGTGGAGGCGGCGGTGGCGGCAGGCGCCGTACCCGAGACCGTGGTCGTGGTGGACGTGGAGGACGTGCCCCTGGCCTACTACCCGGGCCACACCAACCGCGTCAAAGCCCGCGCCGCGGGCGATTTGGCCTAGGGAAGGCGGGGCGGAGCAGGGCGTTTGGTGCTTTGGGTCCGCCGGGGCTCAGATTCGGGAAAAATTTCTTGAATTTGGGCTTGCGCACAACGAGCGTTGTGCGTATACTATACGGGCTGCTTGAGTCGGGGTGTTAGCTCAGTTGGTTAGAGCGCCGGCCTGTCACGTCGGAGGTCGCGAGTTCGAGTCTCGTACATCCCGCCATTTTTCTCAAGGGCACACCATTCGGGGTGTTAGCTCAGTTGGTTAGAGCGCCGGCCTGTCACGTCGGAGGTCGCGA
>CANSES010000049.1 GCA_947645965.1 uncultured Enterorhabdus sp.
GTTGGCGATCTCGGCGAGCAGGTTCTCGTCGATGGGGGAAAGGTCAACGGCCATGATATTCTCCTTTATAGAAAACCCGCGCTAGCAGGTGGTGGGGATCTCGGTGAGGTGCAGCTCGGTGGGCACCGACAGGGGGCAGCCGTGGTCGTCCAGGCTGCGGGCGGCGAATCCCAGCTTCGGCATGAGCTCGGCCGGGGTGCCCGTGGCGGCCACGCGGCCGGCTTGCAAAAGCACGATCTCGTCGGCCAGGGAGATGATGCGCTCCTGGTGCGAGATGATCACGATGGAGCGGCCGTCGCGGGCCTCGTGGATGTCGCGGAAGGTCTCCGTGAGGCGGTCGAAGCTCCAGAGATCGATGCCGGCCTCGGGCTCGTCGTAGATGGCCAGCTTCGGGTCGCGGGCCAGGATGGTGGCGATCTCGATGCGCTTCACCTCGCCGCCCGACAGCGACTTGTCCACCTCGCGGGTCAGATAGCTCGCCGAGCACAGGCCCACCTTCGAGAGGTACTCGTTGCAGGCCAGCATGGGCAGCTTCTTGCCGGCGGCGATGTCCAAGAGCTTCTTCACCTTCATGCCGCGGAAGCGGGCCGGCTGCTGGAAGCCGTAGCCGATGCCCAGCTTGGCGCGGTCGGTGATGGACATCCCTGTGATGTCGGTGCCATCGAAGAGGATGGCGCCGCTCGTGGGCTCCTCGATGCCCATGATGAGCTTGGCCAGGGTGGACTTGCCGCCGCCGTTGGGGCCCGTGATCACGGTGAAGCGGTCGTCGGGAATGGTCAACGACAGATCGTCGATGATGCGCTTGGTGCCGCCGTCGTCGGCCGGCACCTCGAACACCAGGTTCTTCAGTTCAAGCATGGGTCGCTCCGTCTCTCGTCTCGGGATCAGGCTGTCTTTTCTGTCGCCGATTATAGCGAAATTGTCCCCATCCGAGGAGAAATAATAACAACGCCATGAAGGAAGCGGGGGATAGCGGGCGGTTTGGGTAGAATACGGGGCAGAAAACACCGAGAAAGGGAGCGTTTGTGACCAACGTGAAAGACATTGCGGCGCGCCACGGTTTCGCCTGGCAGCGCACCGAGGACCTGCCCGAGATCGAGGGCGCCGCCCATCTGCTCGCCCACGAGGCCTCGGGGGCGCGGCTCATGTACCTTCAGAACGACGACGCCAACAAGGCGTTCTCGATCACCTTCAAGACTCCGGCCGCCGACGACACGGGCGTGTTCCATATCCTGGAGCACTCGGTGCTGTGCGGGTCGGAGAAGTTCCCCGTGAAGGAGCCCTTCGTCAATCTGCTGAAGACCTCGATGCAGACCTTCCTGAACGCCATGACCTTCCCGGACAAGACCATGTATCCGGTGGCCTCCACCAACGAGCGCGACCTGTTGAACCTCATGGACGTGTACCTGGACGCGGTGTTCCACCCGAACATCTACCGCCGCGAGGCCATCTTCCAGCAGGAGGGCTGGCACTGGGAGCTGGAAGGGGAGGGCGACGAGCGAGAGCTCGTCTACAACGGGGTGGTGTACAACGAGATGAAGGGGGCGCTCTCCGAGCCCGACTCGGTGCTCTACGACGCCCTGAGCGCGGCTCTGTTCCCCGACACCACCTATCGCTTTGAGTCCGGCGGCACGCCGGCGGCCATCCCCACCCTGACCTACGAGGGCTTCCTGGACAACCACCGCCGCCATTACCGCCCCGACAACAGCTACATCATCCTGTACGGCGACTTGGACCTGGACCGCTTCCTCGCCTTCATCGACGAGGGCTACCTGGCGCCGCTGGCCGCCGAGGAGCGCGGGCCGCTGATGGTGAATCCCTTAGGGCTGCAGGCGCCCGTGGTGGCCGCGCCCGTGAGCGTGACCATGGACACGGCGCCGGAGAACGCCTGCGCTGCCGTGGGCTCGGTCATTGGGCGGGCGGCCGACCGCGAGCGCGTCATCGCCGCGGACATCCTGCTGGACGCCATCGCCGGCTCCAACGAGGCGCCCCTGAAGCGGGCGCTGCTGGACGCGGCCATCGCCGACGACGTGGCCGCTTACGTGGCCGATTCCGTGGCCCAGCCCTTCGCCGTGGTGTCGCTGCGCGGGGCCCGGCCCGAGGCCGCCGCGCGCTTGGAGGAGATCGTGCGCGCCGAGGCGGCCCGCCTGGCCGCGGGCGCCCTGGACCGCGATCTGGTGCGGGCGGCCCTGTCCCATGCCGAGTTCGTCATGCGCGAGCGCAACTTCGGCTACGCCGACGGCGTGGCGCTGGCCATGACGGCGCTGGGCGGCTGGCTGTACTCCGACGACGATCCGGCGGCCTACCTGCGCTTCAACGACGCCTTCGCGTCCTTGGCGGTCAAGGTGGACGAGGGCTATTTCGAGGGGCTGCTGCGCGAGCTGTTCTGCGAGAGCGCCCATTGGGCCCGGGTGGAGGTGGTGCCCGGCGACGAGGGCGCCGACGAGCGCGCCTTCGAGGCGGCCCGGGCGCGGGCGGCGGCCTTGAGCCCCGATGAGGCGGCGGCCATCGATGGGGCCGTGGCGGCCCTGCGCGCGGCCCAGGAGGCCCCCGACGACCCGGCCGCCGTGGCGGCCCTGCCCCAGCTCACCCGCGCCGACATCGGCGAGGCCCCGGCCGAGGCGCCCTGGGAGGTGTCGGCCCACGGCGCGGCGACGTTGGTGCGCCACCGCATCGCCACCCACGGCATCGCCTATGCCTACCGCTACTTCGACCTGGAGAGCCTCACCTTCGAGGAGCTGCCCTACGCCACGGTGCTGGCCTTCGTGCTGGGCAAGCTGGACACGGCGCGTCACAGCGCCGCCGAGCTGGACACCTTGTCCCAGGCCCGTCTCGGTAACATGGGCTTTTCCTGCGAGGTGCACGAGCTGGTGGGCGACGCCGACCGCATCCGTCCGGTGCTGGTGGCCGGCTCCTCGGCCCTGGCGGCCAACGTGCCCTGGATGGCCTCCCTCGTGGACGAGGTGCTCACCGAGACCGACTTCTCCGACACGGCCCGCATCCGCGACATCCTCGCCCAGTGGCGCATCGCCCTGGAGCAATCCTTCGCGTCGAACGGCCACAGGTGCGCCATGGCCCGGGCCGCGTCGTACTACCTGCCCGCGGGCGTGGTGCGCGAGGCGCTGTCGGGCGTGGACTTCTACCGCTTCCTGAAGGATCTGCTGGAGCACTACGACGAGCGCGCCGAGGCCCTGGCCGCCCAGCTGGCCGCCCTCGCGAAGCGCCTGTTCGTCGACGGGAACTGCACGGTGTCCTTCGCCGGCACCGATGAGGAGCTGGCGGCCTTCTGGGAGGCGGGGGCCTCTCTGGGCGGCACCGCGGCCCCGGCGGCTCTCGTGGTGCCGGCTCCGGTGAACCGCCGCGAGGCCTTCGTGGTGCCCACCGATGTGACCTACAGCGCCTGCGGTTGGGACCGCCGCCGGGTGGGCGCGCCCTACACGGGCGCGTGGCTTTTAGCCGCGCGCATCCTGTCTTTCGACTATCTGTGGGGCGAGGTGCGCGTGAAGGGCGGCGCCTACGGCACGGGCTTCCAGGCCATGCGCGCCGGCTCCTGCCGCTTCTACTCCTACCGCGACCCGCGCATCGATGAGACCCGGGCCCGCTTCATCGAGGCCGGCTCGTGGCTCGCGGGCGCCTTCGACCCCACCGAGGCCGAGATGGACGGCTACGTGGTGTCGG
>CANSES010000050.1 GCA_947645965.1 uncultured Enterorhabdus sp.
GGGCGAAATCGGGGTCGCGCACAAGGGCGGTGCCCAGGATGACCCGGGTGGCCCCGGCGTCCAGCAAACGGTCGGCCACCTCCAGCGACCGCACGCCGCCGCCCACTTCCACCTTCAGCTTCGTGCGGGCCAGAATGCGGCGCACCACCTCGATGTTGTCAGGGTTGCCGGACTTCGCGCCATTCAAGTCCACCACATGGAGCCAGGTGGCACCGTCCTCCTCGAAAAGCTGGGCCTGGGTGGCCGGGTCATCGTGGTACACGGTGACGGCATCGTAGTCGCCGCGGGCCAGGCGCACGGCGCGGCCGTCCAGGATATCGATGGCGGGCAACAGGTACATGGCTACTCCTTTGACAAGACGGTATCTTCCGCCATGGTAGCGGCCGCGCCGCGGCGATCGGCCGCAGCGCGGGCAACGGTTACGAAGTTGGCGAGCAGGCGCGCGCCGGCATCCGAGCTCTTCTCGGGGTGGAACTGCACGCCCCACACGGGGCGCCCGGGCACCCGCACGGCGGAGGGAAACGTGACCGAGTGGGTAGTGCGCCCGATGGTCGCGGCGCTCTCGGGGGCGGCGAAGGAGTGGGTGAAATAGAAGTACTCCCCGCTTTCCAGGCCGTCGAACAACGGGTCGGCCTCGTCCCATTCCACGGAGTTCCACCCCACGTGGGGAATCTTATAGGCCGCGCCCGCCTCGTCGGTCTTGGGCATGAGGCCCACCGTGCCGGAAACGAGCCCCAGGCCCGCGGGCAGGGGCCCCGCCTCAGGCGCGTGCTCGGTGCCGTGCTCGAACATGAGGTGCATACCCAGGCAGATACCGAGAAAGGGCGCGCCGGCCGCCACGGCATCGGCCACAGCCGCGCCCAGGCCGAGCTCTTCCAAAGACGCGGCGGCATCGGCGAAGGCGCCCACGCCAGGCAGCACCACGGCGTCGGTCGCGCGCACCTGGGCCGGATCGTCGGAGACGACGACTTCGGCGCCCGCGCCGCGCAGGCCCCGCTCCACCGAGAGCAGGTTTCCCTTATGGTAATCAACGACAACGATCAACTTCGCAACTCCCCTCACCGCTACGGTCAACAACGCCGGGCCGTCCACGACGCGCGGCCGGCTACAGCACGCCCTTTGTGGACGGCACCTCGCCGGCCAGGGCCCCATCGATGGCCACGGCCTCGCGAAGGGCGCGGCCGCAGGCCTTGAAGGCCGCTTCCAGAATGTGGTGCACGTTGTCGCCGGCCAGCTGGCGCATATGCAGGGTGATGCCGGCATTGGCGGCCAGGGCGATGAAGAACTCCCGGGCCAGCTGGGTGTCGAAATCGCCCACCATGCCGAAGGGCACGTCCACGGCCCAGTGCAGCTGCCCCCGGCCGGAGATGTCCAGGGCCGCCAGCACCAGGGCCTCGTCCATGGGCACAAAGGCGCTGCCGAAGCGCGCGATGCCCGCCTTGTCGCCCAGGGCGGCACCTAAGGCCTGGCCCAGCACGATGCCGGTATCTTCCACGGAATGGTGACCGTCCACCTCCAGGTCGCCCGCCACGGACACCGCCAGATCCATGCGGCTGTGGCGCGCGAAGGCACTCAGCATGTGGTCGAAAAACCCGATGCCCGTGGACAGATCGGCCCGTCCCGTGCCATCCAGATTCACCGTGACCGTGATAGCGGTCTCGGCCGTCGTGCGGGTGATGGTCGCCTCTCTCGCCATGATGCTCCTTCCTCAGTCCCGCGCCGCTTGGGCGCGGCGGCTCCCCCGCTCGGCCACGAAGGCCCTTAGCAGGCTGATGAACCGATCGTTCTGCTCCGGCGTGCCCATGGTCACGCGCAGGCAGCCCTCCAAAAGCGGTGTTGCCGAGAAGTCGCGCACGAGCACCCCGTGCTCGTAGAGGTACTCCCAGGCATCGCCGGCGTCTTCCATGCGCAGCAGGATCCAGTTGGAATCCGACGGGAACGGCACGATGCCGGGAGTTGCCCGCAGCGCCTCTGCGACCCGGCCCCGCTCCTCGATGATCTCGCGGATGCCCGGCTCGAACCGGGCCCGGTGCTCGAAGACCACCTCGCCGACGACCTGGGACACCGCATCCACCGAATAGGGCTGGCGCACCTTGATGAACTCGCGGATGACCGCCGGGTTCGCCAGGATGTAGCCGAGGCGCACGCCGGCCAGGGAAAACGCCTTGGAGAATGTGCGCAGGATGACAAGGTTCTGGTGGGTCGCGAGCAGGGGGCGCACGGTCTGGCGCGAGAACTCGAAGTAGGCCTCGTCCACCATGACCAGGGCGTCGGTGGCGTCCAGCAGCCGCTCGAGGAAGTCGGCCGGGGCCCGCAGGCCCGTGGGGTTGTTGGGACTCGCCACAATGACGTAGTCGATGTCGCCGACGGCCAAACGCTCGAAGGTGGCCCCCTCGTCGATGGAGAAGTCATCGCGGCGGGCGATGTCCACCACCGCAGTGTTCGTGAGCCGGGCGTTGGCCGCGTACACCGAGAAGGTGGGCGGGAAGTTCAGGCAGGTGCGCCCCGGGCCGCCCCAGGCGAGCGCCAAATCGAACAGAAGCTCGTCGCCGCCGTTGCCGATGAGCACGCATTCCCGCTCCAGGCCGTTGGCCTCGGCGATAAGGTCGCGCAGGCCGCCCGCGAGCGGATCCGGGTAGCGGTTGAAGGGCACGCGCGCGATGCGCTCAGCCACGAGGGCCCGCAGCTCGTCGTCCACGTCCCGTGGGTTCTCGTTGGCCGAGAGGAACGCCTCGGCCGGCAGGTACTTCGGATCGTAGGGAACAAGGCCCGCCAACGACGGGGCCGCCGCGCGCACCCTATTCATCGGCCGAGCCCGCCGCCGTCGCGCCCGCGCCGGCATCCACCCCGGCCGCCGCGCTGCCGCCGGCCACGCTTGTCTGCTCGGCGGCGAGCAGGCTCTGGAGGCGCAGGGCCACGGACTGGGCATGGGCCCACAGCCCCTCGTGGGTGGCGATCTGCACCACGGAGCGGGCATCGTTTCTCAGGGCGGCCGCCGTGTACTGGATGACGGAGGACTTCTTCACGAAGTCGTCCACCGAAAGGGGCGAGGAGTAGCGGGCCGTGCCGCCCGTGGGCAGGGTGTGGTTGGGGCCGGCCACATAATCGCCCACGGCCTCGGGGGTCCACTCCCCCAAGAAGATGGCGCCGGCGTTGCGGATGGCGCCGAGGTGCTCCATGGCGTTCGCCACGTGCATCTCCAAGTGCTCCGGCGCGATGACGTTCACCGCTTCCAGGGCCTGCTCCATAGTGGGGCACACCACGATGAGGCCGTGGTCGTCCAGGGAAGCGCGGGTGATGTCGGCGCGGGTGGAGCGCTCCATGTGGTCGGCGATGGCCGCCTCCACGGCATCGGCGTAGGCATCCGAG
>CANSES010000051.1 GCA_947645965.1 uncultured Enterorhabdus sp.
GGCGCCGCACGCTGACGGCCCCCGTCGGCGACATCGGCGGCGGCCGCAGCGCCGTGCTCACCTTCGAGTGCGCGGTGCGCGGGGACGTCGACTTCTCCGACCCGGCGGCCGTCGACCTGGCCAACATCGCCTCGGCCGAGGGCAAGCGCCCGAGCCCCGACGACCCGGACGGCCCCGACGTGGGGCCCGTGGCACCGCCCGACACACCTCCCGCCACACCGCCCGGCGACGGGACCGTGGCGCCGGCCGACCCCGACGTGCGCATGTCCAAGTCGGTGGAGAACCTGAGCGCGCCGGGCGCCAAGGTGACGCATCTGGGGGACCGCCTGCGCTACACGATCGAGCTCTCGAACGCCGGCGCCGCCAACAGCTGCCTCATGGGCGCCGCCGTGTCCGACCCGCTGCCGGCGGGCATGGAGCCCGTGCCCGGCACCATCCGACTGTCGCTAGACGGCGGGAAACCCGTCGCGGTGGACGACGAGGCCTACGACAGGGGCAGCCGCACCATTGCCGTGGTCTGCGGCGACCTGTGGGGCGGGCACGCGGCCGTGCTGGCCTTCGAGTGCACCGTGGGCGAGGCGGCTCTCGGGGCCGACAGCGCGAACATCGCCCACGCCGGCGGGAAGGTGCCCTCCGAGAACCCGGGGGCGCGGCCCGAGGCCCCCGAGCCCGGAGGGCCCGCGGAGCCCCCGGCGGGCGAGCCCGAGGCGTCCTCGCCGCCGGCGGTCCCGCCCGTCGTGGTGGGCGGCGACCCGGCCGAGGGCGACGTCGCCATCGCCAAGACCGCCGAGAACCTCTCCCGCGGGGACGGGACGACCCACGTGGGCGACACGGTGCGCTACGAGATAACCCTGCGCAACGACGGGGCGGGCACGAGCTGGATGGACGCGGTGATCCGCGACGACGTGCCCGAGGGGCTGGAGCCCGTGTCGGGCACGATCAAGCTCGCGCTGCCCGACGGGAGCGAGGTGGCCGTGGACGACCGTGCCTACGACCCGGCCACCCGCGTGCTGGCCGTGGCCGCGGGGCACCTCCACGGCGGCCAGCGGGTCACGCTGGCCTTCGACGCGCTCGTGACCGAGGCCGCCGTGGGCGCCGACATCGGCAACGTGGCCGTGGGCCTGGGCACGCCGCCGAGCCGCTGGGATCCCGCCGTTCCCTTCCCCGAGCCCGGCTCTCCCTTCGACCCGGACCAGGGCTGGGACGCCTTCGACGAGAGCCGCGAGATCGTGACAAGCCCGGCCGCCTACCCGCCCGGCGTCACGGCCGCCGGAGGCGTTCTCGATGGCACGGCCGACGAGGCCACCACCATCAGGCACGGGCGCCTCGCCCAGACGGGAGATGCCCTGGCCCTTGCCGCCCTGCTGCCCCTCGGCGCCCTGCTGGCCGCCGGAGCCGGCCTCCTCGCCAGTCGCCGCCGCCTGCGCCGCATTCCGTAGGGGTTCGCTCTCCCGAGGGCCCACGCACCCCCCCCCGAACCAACCCGCAACGAGAAGGGACCCCTACAGGGATCCCTTCTCGTTAGAGCCCACAGGATCTCCCATTGAAGCAGCAGCCGGATCATCAGTGGCAATCGCCAGCCTCCTTGCGAGCTTCGCTCACTCCGAGCCGCGCCCCAATGCGAGGAAGTTCATCACGAGTGATACCATAGCCTCTTTCTCATCCGGCCGCGACTCGGCGATCATGATGGTGGTGGCCACGAGTGCATCATCGCCGACGAGCTTGTGACCATCGTCGTACAACAGCCCGTTGCGATCGAGGAAGTACAAGAACAAGCTGGCGGCAATGCGCTTGTTGCCATCGTGGAACGAGTGGTTCTTCACGATGAAGTACAGCAGATTCGCCGCCTTCTCCTGCACCGAGGGGTACAGCTCCTGGCCGCCGAATGACTGATAGATGGCCGCGATGCTGCTATGGAACGAATCATCCTTCTCGACACCGAAGATATCGCTCTCGCCGGCAAAGCGCAAGCTGCCGATGAGATCGCGGCACTCATCGTAGTCAAGCACGTACACACCCTCGGAGCCCCGCGGACGCCCCAGGCGCTGATGGTCGAATCATCCAGAAGATCGAGAGCCGGAGCGTAGCTTTTGACGATCTCCAGAATCTGCGCGGCACCGATCTCTTCGGGCAATCGCTCCATGACCGAGATAACCTGGGCAAGCTGGGCGAGACGCTTCTCGTTGTCGGCACGGCCCTCGATGATATAGCGGTGCAGCACATCGGTGGCCCAACGACGGAACTCCACGCCGCGCTGGGATTTCACCCGGTAGCCTACCGAGATGATGACATCGAGGTTGTAGTATTCGACCTGGTATGATTTTCCGTCAGCAGCAGTTGTCGCAAATTTTGCGACAACTGGTTTCTGAGAGCCATCAAGTTCTTCCTTCAGAGCATTCGCGATATGCTTACCGATGGTTTTAACATCGCGATCGAAGAGAAGCGCCATCTGGGAGCGATTGAGCCAGATCTCATCTTCGCCCACATCGATCGCCACCTCCAGATTCACCTCCCCATCGGAGGACTCAAAAAGAACAATCTGGGATACACCGTTTGTCTCGACCATGCCCGACCCCCTTCTCGCCTAACGTCGCGGAGGTACCGCCTAAGCCGCAAGCGAATCCACGGAAGGCGCACCGCCCTACTAAACCTTGGGCCAAGCCTATCACGGAGACGGGTGGCTTTTCTATAGTCGCAGTAGTCCGATTTTTACCTTTGTTGTAATACAAGCCATTGATGAAAACGCAAGAAGAGCTCACCCGAGCGGCCAAAAAAGAAGGGACCCCAGGGGTCCCTTCTTGTACGTAACGCATTGATCCGTCGGCGCTGCGGCGCGACCCTTAGCCCAGTTCGGCCAGCTGGGCCTCGATGCGGGCCAGCTTGTCGGTGAGGTCGGCCAGCTTCGCCTTGTCCTTCTCGACGATCTCCGGAGCGGCCTTCGCCAGAAAGCCCGGGTTCGACAGCTTCTTCTCGAACTTGGCAGCATCCTTGGCCACACCGTCACGCTCCTTCGCGAGGCGCGCCCGCTCGGCATCGAAGTCCACGTGGCCCGCGAGCACAATGTACACCTCCAGGCCGCTGCCGAGCACCACGGCGCTCTCCGCGGGCTTGGAGGTCTCCACAGCCACCTCGAACTCCTCCACGTTGGCCAGCTGGCCGATGAGGTGCGCCTGGGCCAGCAGCAGGGTCGCGTCGGCCTCGGCGGCCACCTTCACGGCCACGGGCAGGGCCACCTTCGGCGAGATGCCGTAGCG
>CANSES010000052.1 GCA_947645965.1 uncultured Enterorhabdus sp.
AGGTGTCCAGCCATTTTCTCACGGTTCCCTCGGGGGCGCCGACGAGACGCGCGATCACGTCGCGTCCGTGTCCCTCCTCGTAGAGCCTGACGGCGCGCCGCCGCAGCTCCGCACCGTAAAGTGGTCTACCTGTCATAAAGAAAGCCTCCCATTTCTCTTGTCCAAGAAATGGGAGGCGGTTCACGCCTCGGCCGTTGTTCATTGTGGGTTCTTGGGTGTTCCCGATCGGGAAGCAGAAACTTTAGCCCCCGCTTTCCCTGGTGCTCTCTAGATGCGGAAGACGCAGGCGCCGGCGGTGAGGCCGCCGCCGAAACCGGCCATGCAGGCCACATCGCCTTGCTTCAGCTTGCCTTCCACCAAAGCCTCGTTCAGGGCGATAAGCGCGCTGGCCCCCGACACGTTGCCCATGTGGTCGATGGACACCTGGAAGCGCTCCATGGGCAGATCCATCTTCTTGGCGGCGTAGCGGATGATGCGCTCGTTGGCCTGGTGCGGCGTGAACAGCGTGATGTCGGCGGGGGTGAGCCCGGCGCGATCGAGGGCCTCGTCGATGCAGCGCACCATGGCCGAGGTGGCGAACTTGAACACCGCTTGGCCGGCCATGCGCATATAGGGGTCGCAGGAAAGGGCCGCAGCCGCCGCGGCCGACTCCTCGTTGGCGGCGCTGAAGGGCAGCGGACGGTCGCAGAAGACGCTGGCGCACCACAGCACGTGATCGGTGTCGTCAGTGTTCTCCATGTAGCTGGACAGCATGCCGTCCTCATCGTCGCGCCATTCCATCACCACGGCACCGGCGCCGTCGCCGAACAGAATGCAGGTCTCGCGCTCGGTCCAATCCACCAGGCGGCTCAAACGCTCGGGAGCCACGACGAGAATGCGGCGCAGCACGTTGCGGCGCGGGGCGCGACCGGCCGTGTCGGCGGCAGCGCGATCGGCGGCGGAGGCGAACAGCAGCATGTCGGCCGTGGAGGTGCCGTAGACGCAGCCCGAGCAGGCGCAGGACATGTCGAAGCACACGGCGTTCACCGCGCCGATGCGCTCGCGGATGAGTGCGGCCTGGGAGGGGAAGTGCGCATCCGCCGTCAGGGTGGGGCAGATAATCATGTCGATGGAGGCCGGGTCGATGGCCCCCTCGCGCAGCCAGCCGCCCGCTTCCAGGCCGAGGGCCCGGGCGCTGGCCTGGGCTCCCAGATCGGTGCCAGTCTCATGAACGGCGATGTGCCGGGTGTGAATGCCCGTGCGCGGCACGATCCATTCATCGGTGGTATCCACGATCTGCCCGAGCTCGTCGTTGGTGACCACGCGCTCCGGCAAAGATTTTCCCGAACCGATAATTACGCTGCCCACGGCCTTTCCTTTCCCCTCTGGCGCCACGTACCTGCGCCCCGGTGCATGTGCATTCCTCAGTTAATCCATCAGCGATAAGATGTTTGATGAAGATTTTAGACGCGCAGTCAGTTTTTTGACCAAATTCCTTAAGATTTCTCAGATAGTTTATCAAAGTTATCAGGGAAGCACGCGAGAGGGCGCCGCGAGAGAAAGGACGAGCACGCCTCATGAAGACCCGTATCACTGAGTTGTTGGGAATCGAGTACCCCGTGGTGCAGGGGGCCATGGCCCGCATCGCCGACGGTGGTTTGGCCGGCGCGGTGAGCGAGGCGGGTGGCCTGGGTATCATCGCCTGCGGCGGCGCGCCCCTCGACTGGATCGAGGAGCAGGTGGCTCGCGCTCGGGCCATCACCGACAAGCCCATCGGCATCAACGTCATGCTGATGGATCCCCGTGCGGCCGAGGTGGCCGAGCTCGTGTGCAATCTGGGGGTGGAGGTGGTCACCACCGGCGCCGGCAGCCCCGCCAACTACATGGCCATGTGGAAGGAGGCTGGCGTGAAGGTGGTGCCCGTGGTGGCATCGGCCGCCCTGGCCGCCCGCATGGAGCGCCTGGGCGCCGACGCCGTCGTGGCCGAGGGCACCGAGGCCGGCGGCCACATCGGCGAGCTGACCACCATGGCGCTCATCCCGGCCGTGTGCCAGGCGGTGTCCATTCCCGTCATCGGTGCCGGCGGCATCGCCGACGGCCGCGGCATGCTGGCCGCCTTCGCCCTGGGTGCGGAAGGCGTGCAGTGCGGCACCCGCTTCCTCACTGTGGAGGAGTGCAGCGTGCACGAGGCTTGGAAGGAGAAGGTGCTTGCGGCCAAGGACTCCGACACCATCGTCACCGGGCGCGGCACGGGGCATCCCGTGCGCGGCCTGAAAAACAAGTTCGCCCGCGAGTGCCGCAAGCTGGAGATGGCGGCTCAGTCCGGCGAGGAGCTGGAGGGCATGTACGCCGGCTCGCTCGCTCGCGCGGTGGCCGGCGACGTGGAGAACGGCTCGGTCATGGCCGGCCAGGTGGCGGCCCTCGTCACCGAGCGCGGCACCGCGGCCGGGGTCATCCAGGAGATGGTGCGCGAGGCCGAGGCCCTGGCCGGCCGCACCATGGACGAGCTGGCGGCCATGAACGCCCGCCGCGAGCGGGCCTAAGGGGGCGCCATGACTTCACTGCTCGATGAGACGCCTCTGGCGCCGCTCGGCTCTACGGGCCTGGTGTTCATGGCCTCGGGCCAGGGCTCGCAGCGGCCCGGCATGGGTGCCGACCTGTTGGATATTCCCGAGGTGGCGGCCACCTTCGCCTGCGCCTCCGA